>NZ_SULK01000030.1:0-37338 GCF_007115085.1 Clostridium sp. HBUAS56017
ATGCGCAAAAAAGAGGATTCAAATTCTGAATCCTCTTTTAGCATTTTCGGCTATTATCAAAATTTATTTTGATACAGCCCCTTTTTTAATGCGAGTTATTGCATTTGGTATTATCCATTACTATAATCAATGAAAAGTGGTAATTCTGGAGGGTTAAAAGTAAAAAAAGTAAATAGGATAATTAGTGAAAGTATAAGGATTAAACTTATAATTAGCGGTAACTTAATATTATGTATATTTTTATATACATGTAGAGACACTAGTTGTCCTAATCCAGTGCTTACAAGGATTGAACATATATCAAGGAAAAATGATGAGTAATTAAATGCTCCCTTAAAAATATAGTAACAAGACAGGATTATTAGAATATTTAAAATAAGTGAGCAAGTACAACCAATTATCCATTTTGATAGATTTATATTATAGTATTTATAATTTATAATATATGCAAAAAGCCAATAAAAAATAGTAGGATAAAGTGCAAGTTTTAGATGTTCAAATATACTTTCATTTATAGGAAATATTATTGCAGCTATAGTTGACTTACCTGTTACATCATATAGAAAATGAAAGATACAAGCTAATATAAATATTAAAGGTATTCCTAATAAGATTATATTTTGAATTCTTTTCATATTATTAATATTAAATTTATCCATAGGCCAACACTCCTATATAAATATCTCTATAAATTATATACAGCTCAAATAAAAAATAGAATATGATATCTTTAACATCCTCTCTAAAAGGTATAAATAAAAAAAGATTAAGGTGGAATAATAGAGTAGAGGTGATTTATATGGAATCAGTATGGAATCATAGTTGTAAATTTGATAATAGAAATTCATTAAGTGGAAATTTAGAAACAAATGTATTAATAATTGGAGCTGGAATAGCAGGATTACTCACTGGATACTTATTAAAAGAAAAAGGTATTGACTCTATTATAATTGATGCAGAGAAAATATGTAGTGGAAACACTGAAAACACAACAGCAAAGATAACATCACAGCATAATATAATATATGAAAAAATAATAAGAGAATTTGGCCTTGAGAAAGCAAAACAGTATGCATATGCAAATGAGTTGGCAATAAAAAAGTATAGAGAGATTATAGAAAAAAACAATATTGATTGTGATCTTGAAGAAAAGGATGCATACATATATACGATTTATGAAGATGATAGAATTCAGAAAGAGCTTGAAGCAGCTTTAGAGGTAGGGATAAAAGCAGAGATAGTACATAAAACAAGTTTGCCTTTTGGCATAAGAGATGCTCTAAAGTATAAAGATCAAGCACAATTTAATCCTTTAAAATTTTTAAATTTTATTTCAAAGGATTTGGAAATATACGAAAATACAAGAGCTTTAGAAGTGGAAGATAATTTAGTTAAAACTGATAAGGGGGAAATTAGAGCTAATCATATTGTTGTTGCAACACACTATCCAATAATTAATGTGCCAGGTTTTTATTTCACTAGAATGCATCAGGATAGAACTTATGTAATAGCGCTAGAAAATGCAGGTGATGTTGATGGAATGTACATCGATTTGGATAAAAACGGATACTCCTTTAGAAATTATAAAAATTTATTGATACTCGGTGGTGCGTCAAAGAGGACAGGAGAAAACAAAGAAGGGGGAGCCTACGATAATTTAAGAAAAAAAGCCAAAGAACTTTATCCAAATTCTAAAGAAGTATTTAACTGGTCGGCTCAAGATTGTATTACTCCAGATGGTATACCATATATAGGTCAATATTCTTCTAACACACCTAATTTATATGTTGAGACTGGATTTAATAAATGGGGGATGACAAGTTCAATGGTGGCAGCTATGATAATTTCTGACATGATAGTTGGTAAAGAAAATGAATTTAATGAGATATTCTCTCCTCACAGATTTGATTTTACAGCATCCATAAATCAGTTGACTAAGGACGGTATAGAGACTATTAAGAATTTTTCAATGCAAAAAATATATATTCCGAAGGAGCATATCGATCATGTAAAAAGTGGTGAAGCTGAAATAGTTGAATATGATGGGAAAAAGGTAGGAGTATATAAAGATTTAGAAGGAAAATACCATATAGTATCTACAAAGTGTGCTCATTTAGGATGTCAACTTCAATGGAATAAAGATGAATTGATATGGGAATGCCCTTGCCACGGTTCCAGATACGATTATGATGGAAACTGGATAGAGAGCCCTTCCATATATTCATTAAGTAATGCTGATGGTGAAAAATAATGCATTTAATTGATGTTTGACAGCTATTATAGTGAAATGATAAAATATTGAAGTGGATTAAATAAATTACAATAAAAATAAAGAAAGGGCACGGATAGAAGAAATGTATAGATAATTTACTTTTTAAAATTAAAAGTATTATAAGATTTTTAAACCTATAAAAAGGTTTAGTTATGATGCTTAAATTTAGGGAGAGTAAATTATTATAATGATTTCATGCTTTTTTGTCGTCCTATTTAGGTGGAATCTCTCCTTGTATTTAAGTATAGAGGAGGGGTTTTTTTGTTATTAATAAGCGTAAATAAATTGAAAAAATATTATTCAGATAGATTAGTTTTAGATATAGACAAGTTTGAAATTTCAGAAACTGAAAGGATAGGATTAATTGGAGTTAACGGAGCAGGAAAAACCACGTTTTTAAAAGCTCTGATTGGTGAAATAGATATAGAGGAAGGTAAAATATTTTTAACTGACAGCTATGCTTATATAAGTCAAAGCGAAGACATAGAAAATTTTTGCGAATATAGTGAAGTAAAGAGTGTTTTAAATGCTCCAGATAAATTTGAAAAACATTTATCTGGAGGAGAAAAAGTAAAACTAAAGATAGCAAATGCTCTAAAAGAAAAAAAGGAGTTAATAATAGCAGATGAGCCAACTTCAAACTTGGATCAGCATAGTATAGAAATCCTTGAAGAAATGTTAAAACAGCATAATGGAGCAATTTTACTAGTATCACATGACAGAAGATTTTTAAATGCTTTATGTAATACCATAGTTGAAATAGAAGATGGAAAGTTAAAAATCTACAAAGGAAATTATGAAACTTATTTAAATTTAAAAGAAGAAGCAAGAAAAAGGCAACAATTTGAATATGATCAGTATGTAACAGAGAAAAAGAGGCTAGAAAATGCTAAAATTCAAAAATCAAACCTAAGAGACGGAATGAGAAAGGCTCCTAAAAGAATGGGAAACTCAGAAGCTAGGCTTCATAAGTTAGGAAATCAAAAAGGAGAGAAAAAGGTTGATAATAGCTTCAAATCAATACAAACTAGAATAGATAAATTAGAGGTGAAAGAAAAACCTAAAAATGTAAATGAAATCAAAATTTATATACAGGACTATATGGAAATAGAAAGTAAAAATTTAATAGAAGTAAATAATTTAAAACTTTCTATAAAAGAAAACATGTTATTAGATGATGTATCGTTTAAAGTTAAAAGAAATAAAAAAATAGCTTTATTAGGCGAAAATGGCTGTGGTAAAACTACTTTATTGAAAGAAATTTTAAAGGGTGATAATTTATCTGTAAGAATAAACCCTAAAGTTAAAATTGGATACTTTGACCAAAGTCAAGATACATTAGATGATTCAAAAAGTATATTAGATAATATAAAGAATACATCATCATTTGATGAAACATTTATAAGAATAAATTTAAGTTTATTTGGCTTTAAAGGTTATGATGTATATAAAAAGATAAGTATTTTAAGTGGTGGAGAAAAAGTAAAGGTAGCTTTATGTAAAATAATTTTAGAAGATAATAATTTACTAATTTTAGATGAACCTACTAATTACTTAGAGATTTCTTCGATTAAAACCCTTGAAAAGTTCTTAATAAGTACTGATAAAACTATGATTATAGTATCTCATGATAGAGCGTTTATAGAGAATGTCTGTGATTATATAATTAGAATTAAAGATAAAAACTTAGAGAAGTTTAATGGAACTTATAATGAATTTAAAGAAGAAAAAAATAAAATTAAACTTAATAAGGAGGAACAAGAAGTTAACGATGAAATTTTAGTTTTAGAAAATAAGTTAAGCAACTTAATATCTATGCTTTGTGTGGAAACTAATATTGAGAAAAAGCAAGAATATGAAATTGAATATGATAGTACTTTAGCTAGAGTGAAAGATTTAAAACTTAGATGAATTCGGATCTGCTAATTTTAAATAAAGGCTATGTTTTAATATAATGTTGAAATATAGCCTTAAAAATTATAGGTGGGATTGTCCAATTATAATACTCGATATAAAGAGATGAATTTTATAGATTTTCTTTAAATTTTCGAGACTGTGAAACTTTTTCTGTAAATAACTTTCTATGATAAATTAATTAAAGGTATGAGGTATGAAAGTTTTCCTCATACCTTGATTAAACTATAATAGTTATTTTTTTACATGTCAATAACACCCTTCAATTTGGTTGCATTTTTTATATATTCAAGACTTGTTAAAGCAGTCCTTCATACATTATTGATAATTCTCCATATACTTTCCCCCAATTTCTTAAGGGTAAAGTCCATTTCTTAGTTGCTTCAAATGTAGCTAAATAAAGTGCTTTTAACAATGCTGTATCACTAGGAAATACGCTACGCTGGCGATTTAAACGACGATATGTACTATTTAAACTTTCTATAGCATTTGTTGTATAAATTACTTTACGAACATCTGAAGAAAGCTTAAAAATTGGAGTAATTACATCCCAATTAGTAAACCAGCTTTTCATCGCATTAGGATAATGCTCCTGCCACTTTTCGTTAACTTTAAGTAGACATGCATGTCCTTGTTCTTCTGATGAAGCTTGGTAAATGGATTTTAGATCTTTGGCAAACTCTTTCTTATCTTTATCAGCAACATATTTTAGTGTGTTACGTACTTGATGAACTATGCAACGTTGATATTCTGTGTCTAGAAAAGCTACATTAATTGATTCTTTTATCCCACTAAGACAATCAGCACAAACAACTAGAATATCTCTAACACCTCTATTTTTCAGTTCATTTAATACGCTAAGCCAGTACTTACTGCTTTCATTTTGGCCAACTTGAATAGTTAGTACTTCTTTTCTTCCATCTTGATTTATTCCTAGAACAACATATGCAGCAAGTTTCTTTATAACATGGTTGTCCCTTACTGAAAAATGTACAGCATCAATAAATATTATTGGATATATCTCCGAAAGCGGACGCTGTTGCCATTCTTCTATTTCTGGAAGAAGCCTATCTGTAATATTGGATACCATACCTTCACTAACCTCAAAACCATAAATATCTTCAATTTGTTCTGATATTTGACGTGTTGTAAGGCCTTTAGCATACATTGCTATAATCTTATCATCAATATTTGAAATATCCTTTTGTCTCTTTTTTACTACTTTAGGCTCGAATGAGCTATCGCGGTCTTGTGGAACATCAATCTCCATTTCTCCATACTTGCTACGAACTTTCTTTGATTTTATGCTATTTCTTGAATTGTTATTATCATTACGTTCATATGGATCGTAGCCTAAATGCTCATATATTTCGGCAGCAAGCATACTTTCGATAGTACCTCCTAACAAATCCTTTAGTGCATCTTGAATGTCTTCAGCAGATTTTATATCATACTCACGAATTAAATCTGCAATAATATTTTTTTTACCTTCACTAAATTTTTCTCTTCTTTTTCTCATAAAACAACAGCCTCCTATGATATATTTATTTTATCATAGAAAGCTGTTATATTTTGTAATTTACAGACTTTATTTCACAGGCTCAAATTTCATAAAAACTATATCACTTTATAACAGGTTTCTTTTTAAAAGCCAACAATCTCATTATCTCTTTTACATCGGCCTTTGTTTTAGGCCTGTAATTGATCCATCCACCATTACTACAAGGATATTTATTCTTCCATAATTCTTTAGTTAAAAGTAACCCATCATTAATTACTTTATTGAGTTTTTCAGTATCTTTCGAACCTATTTGCATCATTACATCTATTTCACCAATTTCAAAAAAGATATAACATAAGTGTTTAGTTTTATGTGAATATTTATATCCCCAGCCATAATTATTTCCAAAGGGAAACTTTAATTCCTTTTGCATATCATATTGTTTGGCAAACGCTTCTTCAAATTGTTTCAATAACTTATTTGCATCATTTCCAATGAACTCGAAAATTTCTTTTTCCGTAGGTAAACTATTTTTATCTAACATCCTATTGCTCATATTAACATCTCCAATCACATATTTTATAAAGACATAATTCTCGCAATTATTTACTATTGTTCATTAAATTATAGCTTCTAATAATGCTTATTATAACATAATTTACAAAATATAACACATGTCATGTAACATTGGTTTTCTATTTTTTAAGTCTTTTACTTTGATATATGAATATGATGTAATTCTACCTTTTTAAAACATAGCCTAAATAAAAAACGTGAGTAAGTAAATGCTCACGTTTTTATATTATTCTATTTATAATTTTGAAGTGCAGCTTTTCCTTCTTCGTCAGTACTAATTCTTATTACATTTTGTACATCATAAACAAAGATTTTACCATCACCTATATTGCCTGTTTTAAGTACCTTTTTTGCTGCCTGTATAACCAAATCTACAGGAACTTCATATACTACAATTTCAATTTTTATTTTTGGCAATAAGTTTATATCAACAGTCACACCTCTATAATATTCTTTATGTCCCTTTTGTACTCCACAACCTAAAACATTAGAAACTGTCATTCCTTCTATTCCTATCTTGCTTAGTTCTTCTTTTAATTCATCAAACTTACTTGGATTTGTTATAATATCAATTTTAGTGATTTTATCCATATAAAAATCGCCCCTTTATAAAAGTTTTACTAACTACATTATAAGCTTCCTTAATATGTTAGGAAAGACTCAAGTTTGAACTTTTTGTTTTTTTAAGATAGATAATTTTAAATACAGGTTCACAGGGTGTTTTACTTTATTTTAAATAGAAAAATACGTATATTTTTATTTAAAATCCTTTGTAATAATTTTCTTTTTTACTTTGAAAAATTGTGACTATATATTTTGTTTTAAGTATTAATAATTTTTTAAAAATATTAAAAAATTACAACTATATTATAGTCAAAAGGTGATTTGTTTCTGTGTAATTTCTTCATAATTTACATAATATACTATAAAATGGTATAATATAGATGGAGGTGGGAAAAATGATTAAACTGGTTAAGTACATTCTTAGGACAAGTGTAGTTACATTATCTTTAGCTTTGCTAATTAATGTACCTAAGGTGTATACCTATGCAGCAGAAGAAAATCAATTAGTTAATAATTCAGAAGCTGCAAAAACAATAACTGCAACGAAAGAAAAGAATACAAACGAAAAAAATAAATTGTTTGAAACAAACTATGTGGTAAATAATGTAGCTACAAGTAATGTTTCAGCAGTTGCAGCTACAGAAGATGGGAAATTAACAGAAGAAGACAAGGCTCTCCAAAGGATTAATGATGGAGTGGAAGATTTATCAGATTATACGTTATTAAAAATAAGAAAAGTAAAATCTGATAATTTGAACATTATTAAAAAATTAATTCAGGATGAGAAGGTGAAAAAAGGATCTAACTTAACAAGAGAGGATATATCTACAACAGTATCAAATGGGTTAAAGAACATAACTACTGTTTTAGATAAAATTAACTTAGGAGGAGCTACAGTAGATGAATATAAATTTCTAGAAATAACTGTAGTGAACGATTCAAATTTAAAGGACATAAATGAATGGTTAAAAGGACAAGGATTTACAAATATAAATACATTAAAAGATGCAGTGAATAGAATAGTACAAGCTATACAAAACATTAATAATGGAATAGAAACTGCAAATGATTATAAAACATTACAAATAAATAGTGTTGAAGAAGATTATGTTCCATTAATAAGAAAAGAGATAGCAAGTGTTAAAGTACAAAAAGCTGGAGATTTAACAAAATCAGAAATAAGTGATGTAGCAACAAAAGCAGTTAATAAGATTAATGCTATATTGGATTTTATTAGTCAAGGAAAGGCTACTGTTCTAGATTATACTTATATAGGAGTAGTAAATGTAAATAATATAAATTTACAGGATGTGAATTTATGGATGCGTGGTAAGAAGTGGATTAAGCTAACTGACGAAATAGGAATGATAAATACCATAGTAGAACCATTAAGAAAAATAAATGCTGGCATAGAAGCAGAAAAAGATTACGAAATCTTAGGAATAGATGGAGTTAATCAAAGTAATCTTGAAGCAGTAAGAGCAGTTATTGCAGAAAAGAAACAAATAAAAGGAGCTGAATTAACAAAGCTAGAAATAGCAGATGCAGTTGATGAGGCTGTAAGATTAATAGACTTCTTTGATGCTATAAATTCAGGTACTGCAACATTAGATGATTATAATTATATTGGAGCAACAGGAGTAAATGATAGTAATTTACAAGATTTAAACGAAGAGTTAAAAGGTAAGGACTATAAGACATTAAAGAAAGTTCAAGATAATATAGATGTTTTTAATAAAGCTATAAAGAACATAAATCAAGGTATTGATAGCATAGCTGATTATGGTACTTTAAAAATAGAAGGCGTAACAGAAAATAATATTGAATTTGTAAGAGCTGATATTAAAGAAGCAAGAGATAATAAGAAGAGTGATTTGACTAAAGCAGAGATAAAGGATATAGTTACAGCTTCGTTAAAGAAGTTTAAAGCGATAGAAGCTATAAATAATGGAGCAGCTACTATAGAGGATTATACTCTTTTAGGAATAACAGTTGTTACTGATGTTAATATAAAATTTATTAACGACAATATAAAAGGTAACAATTATAAGACTTTAGAAGAGATTACAGTTAAGGTTCAGAAATTAATTAAAGTATATGATGCATATCTAAGAATTAATTTAGGGGCAGGAACTTTGGATGACTACGAGCTTATAGGAGCAGTTATATCTAGAGTAGATCTTTTAAACTATATAAATGTAGAATTAACTGATAAAGGATATTTTACTTTAGTAGAAGTTCAAGCTAAAATCGATGTAGTGATAAAAGTAAGAGTTGCTATAGAAAATATAAATAATGGTACAGCAACAATTGATGATTATGCTACAATAGGTGCTGTTGGTGTAACAGTAGATAATTTAGTTTATGTAAATGCTGAATTAAAAGGTAAGAATCTAAAAACATTGCCAGAAATTCAAGTGAAAATTGATGTAGTAGTTAAGTTTACAGCAGTAATAGAAAGAATTGATGCTGGAACAGCTACAGTTGATGATTATACAGCTATAGGAATAACAGTAGTAAATGATATAAATTTAGCATATGTAAATGGACAGGTAGTAGGTAAGGGTTACTTAACTGTAGCAGAAATTAAAGTAGCCGTAGAAACAGCTATAAAATTTAAAGGCATATTTGAAAAAGTAAACTTAGGAATTGCAACAGTAGAAGATTATCAATTTATAGGAATAACTGGCGTAACTATACAAAACTTAGCATATGTAAATGCGCATGTTAGAGGAAAGAAGTTTGTAACAGTTGATACTTTGCAAGCTAGAGTAGATATAGTAGTAGAAATATATGAATCCATATTAAAAATTAATAAGATTTATGAAAACATTAATTTAGGCCAAGCAGCAGTAGAGGATTATGCTTATATTGGTGTAGTTGGTGTAACAGTAGATAATTTAACATATATTAATGCAGACTTAAAAGGAAAAGGATATGTGACTTCTACAGATATTCAATTAAGAGTAAATGTATTAGTTAAAGTTTATGATGCATTTGTAAGAATTAATGCAGGAGAAGCAACTCTCGATGATTATAAACTTATAGGTGTTGTAGGAGCAACTGCAGAAAACTTAGCATATGTAAACTTAAATGTTAAGGGCAATAATTACTTTGTTTTAGCAGATGTACAAGCTAAGGTGGATGTAATAGTTAATATGTATAATTCATTTGTAAAAGTTAATATAGGAGAAGCAACTCTTGATGATTATAAACTTATAGGTGTTGTAGGAGTAACTGTAAAAAACTTAGCATATGTAAACTTAAATGTTAAGGGTAGTAGTTATTTTGTGTTAGCAGATGTACAAGCTAAGGTAGATGTAATAGTTAAGATGTACAATTCATTTGTAAGAATTAATGCTGGAGAAGGAACAGTAGATGATTACAATACAATAGGTGTTGTGGGAATTACAGTAGATAATTTAGCATATGTAAACTTGAATGTTAGAGGAAATAACTTCTTTGTAACAGCAGATGTACAAGCTAAGGTTGATGTGTTAGTTAAATTGTTTGATGCATATGTAAGAATAGGCGCTGATACAGCACAAGTAGATGATTATATATTAATAGGAGCTAATGGAGTAACAGTGGATAACTTACCTTACATTAATGCAGATCTAAAAGGAAGAAAGTACACAGTACTTACAAATGTACAAGCTAGAATAGATATAGTAGTAAAGCTTTATCCTTCATTTACAAGAATCAATGCGGGAGAAGGCACTGTAGTAGATTATGAACTTATGGGAGCTATTGGAGTAACTGTAGACAACTTAATATATGTAAATGCAGACTTAAAAGGTAAGAACTATCTAACAGCTACAGAAATTAAGGCTAGAGTAGAAGTTAATATCAATATCTATAATGCTTTAATAAGAATTAATGCCGGAGAAGGTACTTTAGATGATTATAATGTTGTTGGTGCTGTAGGCGTAACAGTAGATAACTTAATCTATGTAAATAGTAATATTAAGGGACTTGGTCTTGGAACTTACGATGAGGTAAAAACAAAAGTTAAGACTATAGTAGCTCAATATGAATTAGACTTAAAAGTAACTGCTATTCTTGGAAGAATAAATGCAGGAGAGGCAACTGTTGATGATTATGCGTTTATTAATATAAAAGGAGTAACGGTAGATAACTTAATATATGTAAATGCAGATTTAAAAGGGAGAGGTGCAAGAACTCATCTAGATATTCAAGCAAGAGTAAATGTTATAGCTAATTTATATGCTTCATTTGTAAGAGTAAATGCAGGAGAAGCAACTTTAGCTGATTATACAGTTCTTGGAATAACAGGTATAACAGTAGATAATTTAATATATGTAAATGCAGATTTAAAAGGTAAAAATTATGTTACTTCAGCAGAAATCCAAGCTAGAATTAATGTTAGTAATAAGGCTTATGTAGCTTTAGGAAGGATAGATGCAGGAGAAGGAACAATAGATGACTACACTTTACTTGGAATAGTTGAAGTTACTGTAGATAACTTAGGATATGTTAATGGAGAATTAAAAGGTGGAAAACTACTTACAGTAGAAGAAGCAAAAGTAAAAGCTATTAATGTTGTAAATGTATATAATGCATTAATCAAGATAAATATAGGGGAAGCTACAATAGATGATTATGTTCTTATAGGAGCTGTAGGAGTAACAGTAGATAATTTGATTTATGTAAATATAGATTTAAAAGATAAGAATTATATGAATCTAAAAGATATACAAGTAAGAATTAACATGGTAATAAACATAAGAAATGCTTTAGGAAAAATAAATGCAGGAGAAGGAACTGTAGATGATTATGTATTTATTGGTACAAGCGGGGTTACAGTAGATAATTTAATATATGTAAATGCAGAATTACAAGGAAAAGTGTGTAATTATCCATCGGAAGTGCAAACAGTTATAAATAAGGTTTTAAGCTCAGTAGACATATTGATAAGAATAAATTATGGGAAAGCTACGATAGATGATTATGTAAAATTAGGAATTTCTGGTGTTACAGAAAATAATATAGATTTTATTAATGAACAAGTTAAGGGAAAGAAGTATTTAACAGTTTCAGAAGTAAAGGTAGCAGTTGATAATGAAGTAGCAATATATATATCATTAGGCAAAATGAATGATGGAAAGGCAACAGTAGAAGATTATCAATTACTAGGGCTAGTTGAAGTTAATATTGACAATATATTTTATGTTAATGAGGCATTAAAAGGAAAACACTTCATGAGTGTAGGAGAAGTTACAGCTCAAGTTAATAATGTTGTTAAATATCACCAAGCTTTTGATAGAATAGTATCAGGACATGGAGCATTAGAAGATTATACATTAGTAAATATTACAGGAGTAACAGGTGAGAACTTAATCTTTATAAATGATGGAGTAGCAAGAAAAGGTTGTAAAACTGTTGAAGAGATTCAAGGATATATAACTGATTCAGCTCTTTTAATACAAACTTTAATTAGAGTTAATAATGGAGAAGCAACACTTGATGATTATTATTACTTAGGAATTAAAGATGTAACAGTAGATAATTTAATTTATGTAAATGCAGATATTAAGGGGAAAAAATATACAGATCCTGCAAAACTATTAATAGATATTCAAGTAATAATAAATGTTAACAACTCATATATTAAAGTTAAAAATGGTAAAGGAACATTAGAAGACTTTGTAACAATAGGAATAAAAGGTGTTACTGAAGCTAACTTAGTTAAAGTAAATGATGCAATATTAAAGGGAGACATAATTAAATTTAAAGATGATAATTTATCTAATAAGATAAAAGTATTACAAGCATCTATAGATATTGTAACAGCAGAAGAACCAGCTTATTCAGGGTTTGGAACTACTAAAAAAGTAGCTGATTATATTCAACTTACACCATTAGCTACTTGGCAAAGCGGAGGAATATGGTGCGATAATTCAATTGATACTACTAATGGATTCATATTAAATTTTGAATACTGCATTGGTGGTGGACGTGGGGATAGCCATGGTGGCGCTGATGGATTAGTTGTAAATTTAGCACCAAAGAAAGGTAACTTTGGTGGCCAGGGAGGAGATTTGAATTTTAATGGACCTGGAACTTATGGAGTTGAATTTGATTCTTATGTAAATGAATTTGATCCAGGATGTAAGCATGTTGCAATTATCAAGGATTCTGTGGCAAATCATTTAGCTTATAAGGCTGATATGCGTGTAGATGATAATGTTTGGCATTCAGTAAGAATAGAATACGTTTCAGATAATATACAAATATATATCGATAATCAGTTGGAGTTAGAGTATAAAGGAATAAAACTTGATAAACAAATTTTTATAGGAATATCAGCATCAACAGGTGCAGGTTATAATCAACATCTAATAAGAAATATAACTTCAAAGGTTAAAACAATTTAACAGTATAATTAAGAGAGTTTCTTGAATTTATTTTGAGAAACTCTCTTTTGCTGTGCTTGTCTTTGTGAGCTGAAAAAGTAATAAGGCAGTAACTTTAATTAAGTAAAAGTATGGTAAAAAATAAATAAATGAATTAAAATGTAACTAATGTAATTTGGAACAAAGTATTATTAAGGAGATTTAGATGAAAAGTATATTGGTTAAAGAATATTATAATTGGTTTAATAGTTATGTAAAAAGTTTTTATGGAAATGATAGTGTTGTTAATCAAAACATTGAACTAAAGGAGAAACACACTTTAAAGGTTTCAGAGCATGCTGTAAATATTGCAAAATCCTTAAGTTTAACAGAAGAACAGGTGAATATTGCAGAAATAATAGGTTTATTTCACGATATAGGTAGGTTTGAACAATTTAAAAAGTATAAGACATTTAAAGATTATCTTTCAGAAAATCATGCTACGCTTGGTATTAAGGTATTAAAAGAAAATAAGGTTTTAGAAAATTTAGATGAAAATATAAAGGAAGTTATAATTAAGGCTATAAGTCTACACAATGCAAAAGAACTTCCAAAGAATTTAGATAAAGAGAATGCTTTATTCTGCAAATTAATTAGAGATGCAGATAAACTAGATATTTATAGGGTGATTATAGAATATGAAAAAGAAAGAGAGAATAAACCTAATCCAGCTATAGATAATTTACCTTTTACAGAAGGCTATAATAAAGAATTGATACAGGAAATCTTTTTAGGCAGAAGGATTAATAATAATGTATTAAAAAATTATAATGATAGAAAAATATATGAATTAGGTTGGGTATTAGATTTAAATTATAGTTTTTCTTTAAATTATATTAAGGAGAAAAAGGTTTTGGAAAGTTTAATTAATTGCTTGCCTAAAAATGAAGAAATTAATGAACTTTATAGATACTTAGAACAATATATTAAAAACTTCAAATAAAATTATAAACGTATTGAGAGAAAATACTTAATAAAATATAAAAAAAGTTGAATAAACTTGCATTTGTTAGTGATTTATATTTTTGTAGAAATTAGCCTCTGTTTGTGATAACATATCTACTATTAAATAAAAAGCAATAAGCAAAATAGAGGGGCGAAAATATGAAAATTGATATGAATTACACAAAGGAAGTTATTAAGGAAATTTTATCTATTAGCAGTCCAGCAGGAGATACAATCCTAGCTATGAATAAAATAAATGATTATTTTCAAAAGTTAGATATAGAGGTTAACTGGACGAAAAAGGGAGCTATAATTGGAGTAATACATGGACAAGATGCTAGAAATCAAAAGATTATATCTGCTCACATAGACACACTAGGTGCTATAGTTAGTGCTATTAAGCCAAATGGTAGATTAAAGCTATCTAATATTGGCGGTTTTTCTTGGGGGGCAGTAGAAGGCGAAAATGTTATTATTACTACAAGTGAAGGAGAGAAATTTACCGGAACTATTTTGCCTACAAAAGCATCTGTTCATATTTTTGGTGATGAAGCTAGAGAACAAAAAAGAACAGAGGAAACTATGGAGGTTAGAATAGATGAAAATACTTCTACAAAAGAAGAAACAGAAGCATTGGGTATTTCAGTTGGAGACTTTGTTTCTTTTGAGTCAAGAACAGTATTTACTAAAAATGGATTTATTAAGTCAAGACACTTAGATGACAAAGCTTGCATAGCTATATTAATATCTCTTTGTAAATATTTTAAGGATAATAATCTGAGGCCAAAGAACACCTTGTTATTATATATAAGTAACTATGAAGAAATTGGACATGGAATTTCAGTGGTTCCAGACAAAGTTACTGAATTTATAGCTCTTGATGTTGGCACAGTTGGAGGAGAGCATAATTCAGATGAACATAGTGTTACTATAGTGGCTAAGGATAGAATTACTCCTTATTCAAGTACAATAAAAAATAAATTAGTTAAGCTTGCTAAAAAAGAATCTATAGATTATAAAATTGATGTACATTATAGATATGCAACAGATGCTAGTGTAGCAGTTACACAAGGTAGAGATTTTGAAGTGGCATGCATAGGACCAGGGGTAGATGCAACTCATCACTATGAAAGAACTCACATAGATTCAATTGAAAATACATTAAAATTATTAATAAGTTATTTATCAAAATAAAAGTTGACTATATTCACTTTTATTTTGAAAATATATAATGTATAATTCATTATACAAAGAGGTGAACTATATGGAGTATAAATTAACTATATTAGAATTAGGCAAGGCACTTAAGAAAATTGAAGAAGATTGCGGGTTAAAGATGCTTATAAAGGCTAATTTAAGTGGTGGTTGGATGACAATGGTAGGTGAAGCTATAATAGTGTCTATTCCTAAGGAGTACAGACCTGGACTTAGTGCAAAATTTGATAATATAGTGAGCATTAAGCTTAAGGATGAAAATTCTGAAGGGTCAATGATTAAGCTTACGGGAGGACCAGAGAAAAAGTTTAATGTAAAAGTTGAACCAGCAAAATATAGAGAAATACCTAAAAACGGTATAGGATTAAATCAAGTTAAGATAAATGAAAGTGAGTGCACTTTAAAAATAGACGATAGTATTGTGTTTACAATTAAAGCTAAGGCTGAAGATATTATGAATATAATAGGTTAAAATGTGACTATAGATATTTTAGTTTTATTGGATTAATTAAACTTCTTTTGTGTTAAGTTTGATTAATCCAATATTTTTTGTGATAATATCTATAGTTATTTCTATATATTAATATGGAGATATATTAGGAGGAAACAATGGAGAGTAAAGAATACTTTTATGTAATAAATTATAACAGTGCCAGTGATAAAGAGTTATGTGACTTAGAGATGAAATATATATTTAATTTTGTTCCAGAAAAGAAGAGGTATATAGTATCTAATATAGATACTAATCCTTCAAGAAGTCCTTTTATAAAAGAAAAAATATCAATTATTTTTTCAGGAAACTCTTTAGAATCTTTAGTGAAGCAGGTAGTAGATACTAAGCTATCTTTAGATGATTTTAAAGTTATATATTTAAAGTCAGGAGATGAAGATGTTGATTATAAAGAAAGGCTTAGAAGTGTAAGTGAAATAGGTTATGTCATAACAGGAGAACCTAATATTCATGAACCTAAAGTTATAGTTGGAATCTCAAAAATTAAGGATAGATGGATATTAGGGAAGTATGAAAAGAATGACTTTAAATGGCACATACATGACAGAAAGCCATATACTTATTCAAATTCTTTAGGATTAAAGCTAGCAAAATCATTAGTGAATGTAGCGGTAGGAAATGATTTTAATTTAAAGGTAGTAGATCCTTGCTGTGGAGTTGGTACAGTAATTATAGAAGCATTAGATATTGGAATAAACATTAAAGGTTATGAAATTAATAGTCAAATAGCTGATAATGCAAAGAAAAATCTAAAGTTTTTTGGATTTGAAAATGTAGTTGAAGAAAAGGATATGCACACTATTAAAGAGAATTTTGATGTTGCTATAATAGATATGCCTTATGGTATATTTACACCTACAACAGATGAAAAACAAAATGAATTAATTAGGTCTGTTGCTAGATTTGCTAAAAAATTAGTTATTGTAACTATAAAAAATATGGATAAAGAACTTAAGGCTGCTGGATTTAAGATTGTAGATAAATGCAAGGTAAATAAAAATAAGTTTATACGATACATTACAGTTTGTGAAATAGGTGATTAAGATGAAAAAAACAATAGGAATTCTTGCTCATGTTGATGCTGGCAAAACAACATTTTCTGAGGAAATTCTCTATCATACTAATTCTATAAGAAGCCTTGGAAGGGTTGATCATAAAAATTCTTTTTTAGATAGCAACAGTATTGAAAGAGAGAGAGGAATAACAATTTTTTCTGAACAAGCTACCTTTAAATTAGGTAGTTCTACATATTATTTAGTAGATACTCCAGGGCATGTAGATTTTTCTTCTGAGATGGAAAGAGCTATTGCAATAATGGATTATGCCATAGTTATAGTAAGTGGAGTAGAGGGAATAGAAGGACATACTGAAACAGTTTGGAATTTACTTAGAAAATATAATATACCAACCTTCTTTTTTATTAATAAGATGGATAGAGTTGGATATGATAGAGATAGGGTATTAGATGAAATTAAAAGAAACTTTACTAAGGATGTTTGCTTTTTAGAAGGTGATTTTTTAGAAAATGAGAATGTAGTTGAATTTTTATGTGAAAAGGATGAAAAGTTCCTTGAAAAATATTTAGAGGGTTCAATAGAGAAAGATGAACTTTTAGAGTTATTTAAAAAATTGATTAAAGATGAAAAGGCATTTCCATGTTTTGAAGGATCTGCACTTCAAGACATAGGTATTTCAGAGTTTTTAGAAGCTTTAGAGAGTCTTACTATTACAAAATATAGTGAAGAAGGTAATTTTAAGGGTAGAGTATACAAAATTAGATATGATGAAAAGGGTAATAGAATAACTTTTATTAAATCATTAGGTGGGAGGTTAAAGGTTAGAGATGAATTTACTTTTGAAGGGAATACAAATAAAGTTACTTCAATTAAGATTTTTAACGGAAATAAAGGCGTAATACAGGAGAGCATTAGTGCTGGCGATGTATTTGCGGTAACAGGTCTTACAGAAGTTTCAGCAGGTCAAGGAATAGGAGATATAAATGAAGATATTACTTATGAAATGGTTCCAACCTTAACTTCAAAGGTTATATATGATAAAGCATTAAATGTAAAGGATGTACTTGCTGTATTTAAAATATTAGATGAAGAAGATCCTGCATTAAATGTTATATGGAATGAAAAACTACAAGAAATACATATAAATATTATGGGCAAAATTCAATTAGAGGTATTAAAAGAAGTGTTAAAGGATAGATTTAGCTTAAATATTGAATTTGGACCTTGTAAAATTTTATATAAAGAAACTATAACTACAACTGTTATAGGTAGTGGTCATTTTGAGCCATTAAGACACTATGCTGAGGTGCATTTAAAACTGGAGCCAGGAAAGAGAAATACTGGTATACATTTCCAAAACAAATGTAAAGCAGATGACTTAAATATTGGTCATCAAAACCTCATTAAGACTCATATATTTGAAAGAGAGCATCACGGCATTTTAACAGGATCTTCTCTAACTGATGTGAAAATTACTCTATTAACAGGGAGAGCGCATTTAAAACATACTAGTGGTGGTGATTTCAGGGAAGCTACTTTTAGAGCATTAAGACAAGGCTTAGAAAAGGCAAATAATATACTTTTAGAACCATATTATAAGTTTAAGATTGTAGTTAAAGATGAGCATATCGGAAGAGTATTATCTGATATACAAAAATATAAGGGAAGCTTTGAACCTTATGAAATTAATGAAGGTATAGTTACTATTATGGGAAGAGGTCCTGTTAAAACTTTTATGGATTATAGTAGCGAAATAGTTGCTTTTACCAAAGGTAAAGGAACTATTAATTTGGTATTTGATGGATATGATGTTTGCCATGATGAAAGCGAAGTAATAGAGGAATTTAATTATGATAAAAATAGTGATATAGAATATACGTCTACTTCGATATTTTGTTCAAAAGGTGAAGGTTATTTAGTAAAATGGGATATGGCTGATGAGAAAATGCATTGTGAAATTATAACTTAACATAGATTTAAAATGCATTTAATAAGGCATCAATTGGATTTAACAAAGTTTGGTTAAGATAAGAATTAAGGAGATGAAAAAATGAAAGGTAAGTATATGATAATAATTTCTTTTGACGCTGTTTCTTCAGATGACTTAGCTATAATGAAGAAATTGCCGAATTTTAAAAGGTTAATGGAAGAAGGCTCTTTAATTAAAGATGTTGAATCTATTTATCCAACGCTAACTTACCCAGCACATGCAACTATAGTAACTGGAAAATATCCTAAAAACCATGGAATAGTTGATAATACTATATTTAAAAAAGGGGATTTTAGCCCTAATTGGTACTGGTATAGAAAGTATATAAAAGGTGAAACAATATATGACTTAGCAAAAGAAAATGGGCTTAAGGTATGTTCGCTTTTGTGGCCGGTAACAGGTAAAAGCAAAATAGACTATAACCTTACTGAAATATTTAAAACAAAGCCTTATCATAATCAATATATTCAGTCAGGAACTTCAGGATCTTTACTATTTCAACTTAAATTAAACAAAAAATTTGGTCATCTTAGAAAAGGCATTTCACAACCTGCTCTTGACAACTTTGTAATAGAATCAGCTAAATATGTTATTGAAGAATATACACCAGATCTTATGCTAATTCATTTTACTGATGTTGATACAAATAGACACCATTATGGCTATAAAAGTAGAGAAGCTATGGATGGGATAGTTAGGCATGATATTAGATTAGGGGAAATAATTAAAATCCTAAAGAATAAAGGTATTTATGATGAAACTAACATAATAGCATTAGGGGATCATAGTGCAATAGATGCAAATAAAATAATTAAATTAAATTCTTTGTTTAGAGAGCAAGGGTTAATTACATGTACTAAAGATGGGAAGTTTAAGTCTTATAAGGCAATTTGCAAAAGTTTAGATGGATCTGCATATATATATTTAAATAATCCTAAAGATTTAGATGTTAAAAGAGAAGTAGAAAACCTCCTGGAAGATGTTGTAAAAATGAAAGAAAAACCTATTGAATTTATTTTAAAAGATGATGAAATAGAGAAAGTAGGAGCAGATATTAATGCGAGCTTCATGTTAGAAGGAAGCAGAGGCTTTTATTTTGTTGATGATATTTTAGGAGATGTATTGGAGGAAATAAAGGAAGATGAAGTGGGAATTGTACCGCATAGATATAGAGGTATACATGGTTATTCTCCTAAAAAGGAGAACTATGGTACATTTTTCATAGGTAGAGGTAAAGATTTTAAAAAAGGAATAGTTGTTAAAGAAGGAAAACTAATAAATCACGGACCAACACTAGCGAGGATTTTAGGAGTAGACCTTAAAGACACTGACGGAGAAGTAGTAGAAGAAATCCTTGAATTATAAGGAGTGAAAGTATGAAAAGCTTAAACAAGGAAGAAAAAAGCTGGGCCTTTTATGATTGGGGAAACTCTGCTTATTCTATGATAATAACCTCAACTATATTGCCGATCTATTTCAAATTAGCAGCCCAAGAAGGCGGAGTTCCTTTAACAGATTCAACTGCGTACTGGGGCTATGCAGTATCTATATCAACTCTAATTGTATCAATTCTTGCTCCAATACTTGGAGCTATAGCTGACTATAAGGGATATAAGAAGAATTTCTTTAAATTATTTTTTACTCTAGGAGTAATTTCAACATTATGTTTAGCTATGGTTCCCTCAGATAAACCATTAATTTTACTCATTATGTATGCTTTTACTGTGGTAGGTTTTTCAGGTGCAAATATTTTTTATGATTCATTTTTAGTAGATGTTACTGATGAAAGCAGAATGGATAAGGTATCAGCTTCAGGTTTTGCTCTTGGTTATGTAGGTAGCACCATACCATTTGTAATTTCTATAATTATAGTGTTACTTTCTCAAAAAGAAGTAATCCCGTTTTCACTTTCTTTGTCTTGTAAAATTACATTTCTAATTACAGCTCTATGGTGGGGAATATTCACTTTGCCATTACTTAAAAATGTTAATCAAAAATACTATATTGAAAAAGAACCTAAGATAGTTGTTAATTCTTTTAAAAGAATTATTGAAACTTTTAAAAATATAAAAAGTCATAAAAACATATTTATTTTCTTGATTGCATATTTTTTCTATATAGATGGAGTAGATACCATAATAAATATGGCAACTTCTTATGGAACTGATTTAGGTATTTCTATGACTTCGTTACTTATAATACTATTATTAACACAATTTGTAGCAGTACCTTTTACTCTTATTTATGGAAAGCTAGCTAAAAAGGTTGGAACTAAAAAAATGCTTTTTGTTGGAATAATAACTTACACCACAATTTGCATATATGCATATTTTATAAAAACAGCTTTGGATTTTTGGATTTTAGCTATGGCAGTTGGCTCTGCTCAAGGGGGAATTCAAGCTATATCCAGAAGCTATTTTGCAAAACTAGTGCCTAAGAGTAAATCAAATGAGTTTTTTGGGTTTTATAATATCTTTGGAAAATTTGCAGCAATAATGGGGCCAGCTTTAGTGGGAATAGTAACTCAAGTTACAGGTGAAACAAATAAAGGATTAATAAGCTTGGTAATATTATTTTTAATAGGTGGAGTTATATTAAGTCAAGTTGAATGCAATACCGAACATTCAAAGGATTCAGATATGGTAGCTATTAACAATAAATTAGAAAAATGCTAACATCAATAATAAGATTTAATCTATTATTTTAATTCTATTTATGTTATAATCAAACAAAGCTTTTCTTTAGAGAAGATTCTTTAAAGAAGAGCAAGAATTATGTATATTTTCTAACAGAAAAGAAGAATCTAATCTGGAAGAGATCAAATTTAATGAGATAATTAGCCTAGGCAAACTAGGTTTGTATTTTGTGTATAAATTTAAGAGGTCTCCTTTGTAAGATTAGGAGTCCTCTTTTTGAGTTCTAGGAGGTAAAAATGAGTAAAATAGCAGTAATAAGTGCCATATTAGAAGAACCAAGAGACTGTCAGAGCAAATTTAATGAGATAGTCGCAGATTTTAGAGGAAGTGTTAGGGGCCGTATGGGAATTCCTTTTGAGGAAGGTATTTCAGTTATTTCTCTAACAGTAACAGGAGATTTAGATGATATTAATAGTCTAACAGGTAAACTTGGAAATGTTAAAGGTGTAACAGTAAAGACATCAATTGCAAAGAAGGAGGTTTAACCTTTTGGATATTTATGGAATTATAGATAAGCTTTACAAAACTAATAATGCAACAGAAGAGGAATTACTATTTGTACTAAATAATATAGATGATGATTCTAAAAAATATCTAATAGAAAAATCAAATGAAATTAGATTAAGGGTTTATGGAAAAAAGGTATACTTAAGAGGCTTAATAGAGTTCACTAATTACTGCGTGAGAAATTGTATGTATTGCGGTATTAGGGCAAAGAATGCTAAAGCTGATAGATATAGACTAACTAAAGAAGATATCTTAGAATGCGCGGATATAGGTGACAGGTTAGGTTATAAGACTTATGTTCTTCAAGGCGGTGAAGATCCTTATTTTACAGATGAAGTGATGATAGACATTATTAAAAGTATCAAAGCAAAGTATCCTAATAATGCTATTACTTTATCTCTAGGAGAAAGAAGTTATGAATCCTATGAAAAGATGTTTAAAGCTGGAGCGGATAGATATCTTTTAAGACATGAAACTGCTTCAAAGGAGCTTTATGAAAATCTTCATCCAGGTGCCAGCTTTGAAAATAGAAGAAAATGTTTAAGTGATTTAAAGAAGATAGGATATCAAATAGGAGCAGGTTTTATGGTTGGGCTGCCTAACCAGACCAATGAAGATTTAGTTAAAGATTTATTGTATATAAAAGAATTAGATCCTGAAATGTGCGGAATAGGTCCTTTTATTCCTCAAAAAGATACTCCACTTGGAAAGGAAGAAGGAGGCACATTAGAAGCAACAACTACTTTACTCGGTATAATAAGATTATTATTACCAAATGTATTGTTGCCGGCAACTACAGCATTGGGAAGTGTTCATCCACTAGGAAGGGAGCAAGGACTTAAAGCTGGAGGAAATGTAGTTATGCCTAATTTATCTCCAACAAGAGTTAGAGATAAATATGCCTTATACGATGGGAAAATATGTACAGGTGATGAAGCAGCTGAATGTAGAAATTGCATTGAAGGAAGAATTAATAGGTCAGGATTTGAAGTAGAAGTTACAAGAGGTGACAATATTAAGTGGCAGAGGAGAGAAATGTAATGTTTATTAATGAAAAATATATAGAAAATTTATTAGAAGAATCAAAATTGGCAACAGCAGAAGACGTCCAAGCTGTCCTAGATAAAGCAGAAAAGAGAGAAGGATTAAATCATAAAGATATAGCAGTTTTGCTTCAAGTTGAAGATAAAGATCAGCTAAAAAAGATGTATGAAATTGCTGGACAGATAAAGAAAGATATTTATGGAAAGAGAATAGTATTATTTGCTCCATTATATGTAAGTGACTATTGCGTAAATAACTGTGTTTATTGTGGTTATCATAGCTGTAATACGTTTAAAAGAAGAAAGCTTACACAAGAAGAAGTAGCTGAAGAAGTAAGGATTTTAGAAAAAATGGGACATAAAAGACTTGCGCTAGAACTTGGAGAAGATCCAGTTAATGCTCCAATCGAATATGTTCTAGAAACACTTAAGACAATTTATAATACTCAAAGAGATAACGGTGAGATTAGAAGAGTAAATGTAAATATAGCAGCAACAACTGTTGAAGAATATAAGATGCTTAAGGAAGCTGGTATAGGAACATATATCTTATTCCAAGAAACTTATCATGAACCAAGTTATAAAAAAATGCATCCAAATTGTATGAAAAATGACTACGAATATCATTTAACAGCTTTTGATAGAGCGATGGAAGCTGGAATCGATGATGTTGGAGCAGGGGTTTTATTTGGACTCGCTGATCCTAAGTTTGAAGTTCTAGGACTTATGATTCATAATGAACATCTTGAAGAAAAGTATGGGGTAGGTTTCCACACAATATCTGTTCCAAGACTTAGACCAGCAAAGGGGGTTTCATTAAAACAATTCCCACATTTAGTAGATGACGAGTTGTTTAAAAAGTTAGTTGCTATAATTAGAATCGCAGTACCATTTACAGGAATGATTATATCTACTAGAGAAGATGCAGATATGAGAAGAGAATTATTAAGGTATGGAATATCTCAAATGAGTGCTGGTTCTAGTACTGGTGTTGGTGGATATAAAGAAAGAGAAGAAGGTAATGAAGTTCCTCAGTTTAAGACAAGTGACGAAAGAAGTCCTATTGAAATATTAAATGAACTTATAGATGATGGATATATACCAAGTTATTGTACTGCTTGTTATAGAAAAGGTAGAACTGGCGAAAGATTTATGAGACTAGCAAAGTCAGGTAACATCCAATATGTATGTGAACCTAATGCTATGTCAACATTAATGGAATATGCTTTAGATTATGGAGATGACGAATTTAAAGAAAAGGCTGAAAAGTTAGTTAGAACACTTGCTAAAGATATAAAAAGAGATGATATTAGAGAAATGTTCCTAGAAAATTTAGAAAAGCTTAAAAATGGAACAAGAGATTTATATGTTTAGTAGAACTAATGAATAGTACACCAAAACATCAAATATAAATAAATTTGTTTTTTGAAAATAATTATATAAAAAAGTGGTGGTTATAATTCCATCACTTTTTTCATGTATTTAGACTAAATTAATGGAAATAATAAGTATAAATTCTGTTTGTAAGCAATATAGAAAAACATATTATTTTATATACTTTTTTGGTAAACTATGTTGGGGGTGTTTAAATGAAATACATCAAAGATAAAAGAATATTAGTTATTGCCTTTCTTTGTTTTTGTGTAGCAGCTTTTCTTTTAGTATTAACTATAAAAGGGAAAGATGATAAAGAAGCTAAAATCGCAAGTGCTGATATTTCAGAAGTAACAGAAGTTAAAGATAAGTTGGCAATTAAACCATTAGAAAATGACATAGAAATAGTAAGACCTCTTGAGAGAAAAACAAGCACAAGTGAAGAGCATATAACTTTTCTAGGAATGTCAGATCCAAATAAAGAGTTAAAGTTAAATAATGAAAATATTCAAGTATATTATACAGGAAACTTTGTAAAAGAAGTGCCATTGAAGATTGGAATTAATTCATTTCAATTTACTTTAGGAGATAAAGTTGTAAATTATGAGGTGATTAGGAAATTTCAGATTATAGATTCAATTACTCCAGCAAAAATTTTAAGCGTTGAAGGTGGCACAAAAATAACAATAACAGCTAAATTATATAGTGGATCAAAAGCATATGCAGAGCTTAATGGAAAGCGTATAGAGTTTAATCAGGTAGAGTCAGATGAATATATTTCAGCTAGAGGAACTACATACGCAACCTTTACAGGAGATTTACTTACGGAAGAAGTAAATAGTAAGACCAGCTTAGGTCATATTGTAATACATAGTTCTTTTGAAGGGAAAGAAGAAAGTAAAGAGGGGGGAGAAGTAGTACTAAATACTAAAGAAAGAGAAAAAAAATACGGAATAATTAATAAAGAAAGTGCCCTTGTTTATGATAGTAAAACAACTTCAGTTGTTCCGTTAAATGAAGTTTATCCTTTAGCAAAGGGAACTGAGGATTATATAACATCAAAGGTTATAATAGATGACAAAGAGTACTATAATCTAGCCTCAAATAAGAGAATTAAAGCTGAAGATATGGATTTGGCCGTTACCAAAGTGAATAATGGTAATGAGATATCAAATATATCAATATATGAGGAGAATAATAGTACAATACTAAAAATAAAAGAAAGCTCCAAGGCGCCATATACATTTAAAGCGGAAAATGCAGGATTTAAAGACATTGAAAATCAAGATTATAGTATAGATAATTATGATTTAGATGAAATGAAAATTTACTTTGATTATGCTAATAGCATTAATGATGAAATTAATTTAGAAGATAATCCTTTAATTAAAGAAGCAAGTGTTTCGAATAATGAAAAATATTTAAGTCTAAAATTAAAAGATAGGTATATTGGTCATAGGGCTTATTACGATGAAGAGGGAAATCTTATATTTAAATTCAAAAATAAGAAGAAGTCATTAAAAGATATGACAATTGTTTTAGATCCAGGACATGGATTAATAGAAAATAGCAAGTTGGATCCTGGTGCATTAGGATTCAATCATATAAATGAGAATATAATAAATGTACAAATGTCAAAGCTAATTGAAGGACAGTTAAAGGAAAAGGGAGCAAATGTTATAAGATTAGATACAGAAAATACTGCCTATCCATTAAAGGAAAGAGGAGGTAAGGCTAGAGAAAATGATGCTGATCTGTATCTTTCAATTCATAATAATTCAGGTGGTTCCGGAAAATATAATGCAACTGAAAGCTATTATTTTACTCCATATTCTGAAAGCTATTCTAAAAATATAAATGAAAGTCTAGCAGAATGTTACAATAATGTTCTTTTTAAAAAAAATAAAGGAGAATATAATAGAGGAAGTAAATACAATTATTATACAGTAACTCTAGAAAGAGAGAATCCTTCGGTTTTAGTTGAAGTTGGTTACATTGATAATCCAGTATCTTTTAATAAAATAATAAACAATGATTATCAGGCGGAGCTAGCTAAGTCCATAGTTAAAGGAATTGAAAATTCTATAGAGTAAATAATGGTTTTTAATTTCTTTATGTTATAATAGAGGCAAATATTATACTATGCATAGGGGAAATATAATGAGAAAAGTATTAGAAGTACTATTTGGTAGAATAGTCATTACAGGAGCTTTGTTGATTTTGCAGTTGACTATTTTAGCATTAGGAGTAATAAAACTTAGTGAATCTTTTATATATTTATATGTTTTTTCTATCATACTAAGTTTATTAATAATGATCTACATAATAAGTAGAACAGATAATCCATCATATAAGTTAGCTTGGGCAGTACCAGTGCTTTTAGTTCCGGTCTTTGGAGGATTATTATATTTATTGTTTGGTGGAAATAAAATTGGTAGGATATTAAAAAAGCAAATCGAATCTACTAATTATGAAATTGTAGATTTGCTTAATCAAGATGAAAACATAATAAAGGAAATTGAAGCTACAGATAAATCTATAGCAAATCAAATTAAATACATAAATAATTTATCTACTTTTCCAATATATAAAAGAACATCTTCTGAATATCTTTCACCAGGAGAAGATTTTTATGAAAAATTAATATGCGAATTAAGAAAAGCAAAACATTATATATTTATGGAATACTTTATAATTCACACAGGTAATATGTGGAATACAATACTTGAAATATTAATTGAAAAAGTTAAAGAAGGTGTTGATGTAAGAATAATATATGATGATATTGGTTGCATAAAAACACTGCCAAATAAATATTATGAAGAACTTGGGAAGCTTGGCATTAAAACAGTTGTATTTAATCAATTAGTACCAGTTTTGTCTTCAGTAATGAATAATAGAGATCATAGAAAAATCACAGTTATAGATGGACATACTGCATTTACTGGTGGAATTAATATAGCTGATGAATATATAAATGAAATAGTGAGATTTGGTCACTGGAAAGATGCAGCTGTAATGATTAAAGGGGATGCAGTATGGAGCTTTACCATGATGTTTTTACAGGTGTGGAAGTTTATAACTAAAGAAGAGATCGATTATGAAAAATATAGACCAGAAGTTCATGTAGAGGATGAGTTTATAGATGATGGTTTTGTACAGCCATATGGGGATAGTCCTTACGATGATGAATTAGTAGGGGAGAATGTTTATTTAAATATAATAAATAAAGCAAAGGAATATGTTTATATAAGTACACCTTATTTGATTATTGATAATGAGTTAATAACAGCTTTAACATTAGCAGCTAAAAGTGGAGTTGATGTTAGAATATTAACTCCACACATTGAAGATAAATGGTATGCCCATATTGTAACAAGAGCATATTACGCTCAACTTATTATGGCTGGGATAAAGATATATGAGTATACACCAGGTTTCATTCATTCAAAAACATTTGTATCAGATGATTCAGTAGGAACAGTAGGTACGATTAATCTTGATTATCGAAGTCTTTATTTACACTTTGAATGTGGTGTGTTTTTATATAAAACTAAATCAGTTATGCAAATTAAGAAAGACTATTTAAATATGTTAGAAATAAGCCAAAGAATTACTTTAGAGGATACAAAAAAGATAAAATGGTCTAATAGATTTCTTAGATCAATATTAAAATTATTGGCACCTCTGATGTAAGAAAAATCTCTAAAGCAAATAAATGCTTTAGAGATTTTTTATTTTAGATATAAATTAGCATATTAAGAAACTGTAATAGGAGTCATTGAGCTTTTGGGGAAGGTTGTTCTTTGTGCAAATAGATATTCTCGTACTAGTGAAGCATCCGATGCATCTATTATACCATCCCCATTTACATCACAAGTCCATAAAATATCAGTACAAGGATATTCACTATCTGTTCCACGTGCAATTCTTTGTATAAGAGCATAAGTTGATAAACTTATTTCATTCTCACCATATGCATCTCCAATATTATGAACAATTCTTTCTTTTTGAATATAATGTGATCCATCATAACTTAAAACAAATTTTTTAAGTATAGCCAAGTCTGAAGAGTCTATTACGCAATCTCCATTTAGATCCCCTGTCCATAAATCATCTGGCACATTTAAGGTAGGTATTGCTCCGGTAATGTATTTTTGCATGTGTGCTATATCTAAAACATTTATTTTACCATCACCATTTACATCACCTAATTTGTAAATATGATGAGCTTTAGGAAAAATGGAAATAGTTCCTTCAGAAAATTGGGTTATTAAATCAGCATCAGCGGAGGTTATGGCATTATCTCCATTTACATCAGCTGCCCATAAGGCATTATCAACAGGTAAAGCTGTTCCTTTGGTTAAATATTTGTTTATAAGAAGTACATCAGTATTATCTATTCTTTCATCATCGTTAACATCTCCAACTAGATGAGTATTTATATATTTTTTTAGAGAATCTGTATTGTCCGATCCTGCTAAATTGCTATCAGTTGAATCTATAACGCCATCAGCATTTACATCAGCAATAGATATACCGTCACTTACAGGAAAGTTGGTTATTGTTTTAGCAATGTATTTATTTATATACATTGCATCTAAAACATTTAGTTCACCATCACCATTTACATCACCAATCTTATGTCCTGCATTGTAATAAGCATTTGTCATAGTATTTTCCACGATTTTACCATCTACTTCTAATGCTGCTCTAAAATACATGTTGCCATAAACACTTATAGGTCCTTCATAAGCGGCAGAAGATGTAGTAGGAGTTTCCCCATTCGTAGTATATCTTATAGTTGCATTTGGTGTTTCGGTAGTTATTGTCAAATTCTTTGCATACTTATATGTGCCTGGATTAATACTGAAAGTTGGGGGAGCTACAGAAGGTTTTGGAGTTCCTAATGCGTAGTCAATACTTAAGGTTACAGTTGAATTATCTATAGTGCTGGATGGGCCATTATAATAAGTTATATAGCCTGTTGCTGGATCTACTAGTCTAAAATCTTTAATTACAGCAGCATTGTCATCAGCAGTTTTATCTGTAATTCTCATATACCATCTCTTAGTCTTATCACTGAAATTTATGTTACTATTAAGTTCCATAAGGTTAGTATAGTCTATTACAACTGTACCATAAGCTGCACCATCAGTGCCGTTAAATGAGACGGCTCCATTTTCTTTATTTAATATATTAGGAGTCCAAGTTATAGTTGGGTCACTTGAAGTTGTTTCTGAATAACCTATTTGATATTGTAATTGATCTCTTTTTGCATGGTTAATAGTTACTTCACCAAGCAATTTAGGTGTATATGAAGTTCTTGCTGTTAACCAAAATGCTGAGTTATTATACCAAAAACAATTAGTTCTGTTCTTATCAGCTGGGAGACCTGGCACTGCAGATACAGTATTTAAAGCATCATAGCTTATCCAAGTGCCACCTTGAAGTTTAAATGCACCTTTTTCGCCAGGATCTACACTTCCATCACCATCTATATCTGTCCAAATAGCATCATTATATCCAACAATAGCTTGTCCATGCCCTCCTTTAGAACCATTAACCATATAAGATATAGTTTCTCCAACATAAGCATCATCGGCAGTTGAATCTGTGTTATTTGATATTTTTGTCATTTTAGTACTAGCACTAGAATAATTAATTACTAGAATGTATCCATTTAGTAAAAGTTTTTTAATATTATCTAAATTAGAATCAGTTTCACTTTTTACAGGAGTGTTTGTCTCATCCCATATTCTTACAACTCCAGTTTTATCAATTCTGTTATTTGCTGCATTTTCCCAAACCTTTGGGTTTCCAGCCCATTCAAGATAATTTTTTGAAACAGAACCGTGCCCATCATATGGAAAGTCATTCCATGTAGCTGCTCCTTGTTCTTTTAAAAGGGTATATGCTTCTGATGTGCTTGATCCTTCATCCATACCGGAGTTTATAAAATTATAAGTCCATTTTGGAGAAAGTTTTTTTGAATAATTTTTATCTGATTTTAAATCCCAATTTCTAGCTAAAGCTGTCATATAACTAGCTTGATAATAAGTTGATGACATTGCAGAACAAGAACCAATTGACCCTTGAGTTTCTTCACCAGGATAATACTTAGATGTTGAGTTATCTACAGATACTGGAAAATCAGAAGATGTAAGAGTGTCAGTAGATAAAGAGTTGCCATCAGTATATGCAGCTATAGATAAATTACTTTCAGAGAGAGTAGTTTTATCTGATGAATCTGCTGGGCTTACTTCTTGTCCAAAATTTGCAGTTTTGAGGTTAGTTTTTGGATTTAAACCCTTGCTCTCTCTAGATTTGTTAATTCTTTCTATGGCAGATTTGTTTGGAAGAACGCTTTTTGTTTCAATCATATTTTCTTTGATCCAATTTTCTTCTTCTACTGAAGGACCTTTTAGCCCGCCTATGTATTCATTTGTCTCTCCATCTTGGAAATCTTTTGCTGAAACAGCTGGTATATTTGAGCACATTAAGGCAAGCGTTAGGCCAAAGGTGCACAAACTTTTTACTTTTTTTGAATTTAATAGCATAATTATTAAACCCCTCTCCTAGTTTATGTTTTTATACATATTTGTAAAATATTATGTATAGTATTCATTGTAATGCAGAAAATGTAATAAAGTAAATATAAAGTAAAAAAAACACAAATATAAATAACTTTATTAAAATAAATGACGATATGAATTTAATTAGTTTTCCTAGAAAAGTTTTTAGCTGCAATTTGTTTATTATTTAATAATTTGTTATATTAAGAAATAATAGAAGAAAAAGGAGCTGTTTTTATAAATGGAGAAAATTTTCATTATTGAGGATGATGAGAAAATTAGGCGAGAATTATCGACTTTTTTAGAAAGGTATGGTTATGCTTGTGATTTTTCAAGTGATTTTGAAAATATAATTGATATTGTTTTAAAATCAGAAGTTCACCTAATACTTTTAGATATAAACCTTCCATATTACGATGGTTATTATATCTGTCGTGAAATAAGAAAACAATCAAATGTTCCAATAATTGTTGTTACAAGTAGGCAAAGTGAAATTGATGAGCTTATGAGCATGAATCTTGGAGCAGATGATTTTATAACAAAACCATACAATACTCATATATTATTAGCTAGAATAGCGTCTATTCTTAAAAGGGCTTATCATAATTCTGACACAGATTTACTGTCTTATAATGGATTAATCTTTAACATTTCAAATAGTTCCATGAGATATAATAATAATGAAATTGAGCTGACAAAAAATGAAAGTAAAATTCTGAATATTTTAATGAAGAAAAAAGGTGCTATAGTATCTAGAAATGAAATTATGGATTTTTTATGGCAATCAGATGAATTTGTTGATGATAATACTTTGACGGTAAATATAAATCGTTTAAGAAAAAAACTTGAATCTATAGGAGCTAGTGAATTTATACAAACAAAGAGAGGACAAGGGTATATATTAAAATGAAGTTAAAGTTATTTTTGTTTGAAAGAATAGGATTTTTGATTGGAAGTTTTTTGATAATAGGTTTAGTTTATAAATTACTTGATACTTTGAAGGTAGACTTCTTTGCCATTATATTTAGCTGCTCATTATTCTTAATATCTAATATATCTTTATTATTTTACGAATATTGCAGAAAATCTGCTTTCTTAAAGGAATTAAATAGAAGTTTAGAAGGTTTAGATGAAAAATATTTGCTAAGTGAGGTGGTTTCTAGACCTGAAAAAGATGAGGAAAAAGCATTTTACAATATATTAAAAGAATGCAATAAATCTATGAATGATGCTATAGCAAAAGTAGAAATTGAAAACAAGGATTATAAAGAATATATTGAACTTTGGGTACATGAAGTAAAAAATCCTATTGCTTCTTCTAAGCTTATAATTGAAAATAATCGTAATCCTCAGCTTACAAGTATAGAAGAAGAAATAGACAAGATAGAAGAATATATTGAACAAGCATTGTTTTATGCTAGAAGTGCAGCAGTTGAAAAGGACTTTATAATTAACAGATTAAGCTTAGAGGAGATTGTAAATTCATCTATAAAAAGGAGTTCGAAAGAGCTTATAGCTAAATCTGTAAAAGTTAGTAAGGAAAACTTAAACTATGAAGTTTATACAGATAAAAAATGGGTTGATTTTATAATTCATCAGATTTTATCAAATTCTATTAAATACTTTAATAAAGAGCATAATTCTTTGTGTTTTTCTTGTGAAGAAGTAGAGGAATCGTTAGTTTTAAACATAATAGATAATGGGATAGGTATGAATGAAAAAGCACTACTTAAAGCTTTTGACAAGGGCTATACAGGAGAAAATGGTAGGCAGTTTAAAGGATCTACAGGTATTGGGTTATATTTGTGTAAAAAGTTATGCATAAGGTTAGGACTTAGCATATCCATAGACTCAAAGGAAGGGAAAGGTACAAGAGTCTCTATATTGTTCTCTAAAAATGACATGATGATATTTGAATAGCAAAATATAAGTGACAAAAATGTAAGGTAGTTGTCACTTAAAGTTATGGTACAGTAAAATGGAAAAAGGTAACATTAACCTATAAGATAAAGGAGGAAATAATATGTCAGATGAAATATTAAAAGTAGTAAATATCCAAAAGTTTTATGGAACAAGGGGAAATGTTACTAAGGCAATTAATGATATAAGTTTTACTGTTGAAAAAGGAGAGTATGTTGCGATAATGGGGGCATCAGGGAGTGGTAAAACTACTTTGCTAAACTGTATTTCAACTATAGATAATGTAACTAGTGGAAATATATTAATAGGGAATGAAGATATAACAAAATTTAAGGAAAAGAAATTATCTAAATTTAGACGAGAGGAACTTGGATTTATTTTTCAAGACTTTAATCTTTTGGATACATTAAATGCTTATGAAAATATAGCATTAGCTCTAACAATATGTAAGGTGGATCCAAGTACTATAGATAATAAAGTTAAAGATGTAGCTGTAAAGCTAAATATAACAGATATACTTTATAAATTTCCATATGAAATATCAGGGGGACAAAAACAAAGAGTTGCTGCAGCAAGAGCTATAGTAACTAATCCTAAAATGATTTTAGCTGATGAGCCTACAGGAGCATTAGATTCTAAATCGGCTAAAATGCTACTTCAGTCTCTAGTACATTTAAATGAACAGCTAAATGCAACTATAATGATGGTTACCCACGATGCTTTTTCAGCAAGTTATGCAAAAAGGATTATGTTTATTAAAGATGGCAGAATATTTAATGAATTAATTAGAGGAAAAGATAGCAGAAAAGAGTTTTTTAATAGGATCATAGAAGTGGTAACTCTCCTTGGAGGTGACCAAAGAGATGTATTCTAAACTAGCTTTTAGAAATATGCGTAGAAGTCTTAAGGATTATGCTATATATTTCTTGACTTTAATTTTTTCTGTATGTTTGTTTTATATATTTAATTCTATTGAATCTCAAAAAGCAATGCTAAACCTAGATGAGATAAGTGAAAATGCATTTAAGTCAGTTACTATGGTTATGGGAATTGCATCTGTATTTATAACTTTTATTTTGGCTTTCTTGATTATATATGCTAATAATTATCTAGTTAAAAGGAGAAAAAAAGAGTTAGGCATATATATGGTACTAGGAATGGATAGGAGTAATATAGCTAAGGTACTATTCATGGAAACGTTGCTTATAGGCATAATATCTCTTGGATTTGGACTAGCACTTGGAGTTTTTGCATCTCAAGGTTTATCCATAGTAACAGCGAAAATGTTTGAAGTTAATTTAAAAAGTTTTGAATTTATTTTTTCAAGTAATGCAGCCATTAAAGCTATATTATCATTTGGAGGAATATATATTATAGTAGCCTTATTTAATACAACATCAATAAAAAGAATTAGATTAATTAATTTATTGAATGCATCTAAAAAGAGTGAAAGTGTTAAAATAAAAAATATATGGATATCTGTAATAATATTTATGATAAGTGTTATATGTATAGGCGCAGCTTACTATATTATGCTTAAGTATGGAATTAATAAGTTAGATAGTAAGGTTCTAATTTCAGTTATACTAGGGGCTATTGGAACTGTATTATTTTTTATGAGCCTTTCTGGATTTTTGCTAAAGGTTTTGCAGAATAGTAAAAGGATTTATCTTAAAGAATTGAATATGTTTTTGTTAAGACAGATAAACAGTAAGGTAAATACTACATTTGTTTCTATGTCATTTATATGCTTAATGCTATTTATATCCATTTGTACCCTATCAGGTGGGTTGCAAATAAATAAGGCGTTAAATGAAGAGATAAAAGATTTAACACCACATAATGTATGTATATATTCATATAGAGGCTCTGATTTTTATAATGTGCTTGAGGAAAACAAGTTTGATTTTAGTAAGTATACTGATGAATATCATTATTATCATACTTACACTGACAATTTAAAATATAGTGGATTTATAGGAACGGATTCAGACGATATAATGAAAAATTATTATCCAATAGCAACTGATCAAAATATACCTATAATGAAGCTTTCAGATTTTAATAAAGAACTTTCTTTGATAGGTGAAAATCCTGTAACTTTAAATAAGGACCAGTATTTAGTGAATAGTGATATTGTTGATTTGCTGAAACCTATTGAAAATGTTTTAAAGGATAATAAAAAGATAGTGATAGGAGGAAAAACTCTAGCACCTGCTAATTATAAGGTTATTGATAAGACTTTTTGTAACTCTGTAATTAAAAATAATTGTTCTACTATTGTTGTAGATGATACTATAATAAATAATCAACCAATATATAATTCATTTTTAAATTTTGATCTAAAGAATAAGGAGAGTAGCTTAGAGGATAGTCTTAGGAGTGATTTAGACAAAATAATATCAGCAGCTCCAGATGGAACTTTCTTTTATGCAACTGACAAGGATATTAAAGGTGGATCACAGGGAATGGCAGTATCAATGGCTTACTTAGGACTATATCTTGGACTAATCTTTATTATTGCTTCAGCAGCAGTATTAGCAATACAACAACTTTCGGAATCAGATGATAATATTGAGAGATATAATCTTTTAAGGAAAATAGGAGTGGATAATAAAACTATATATAAATCTATATTTAAACAAATAGGAATATATTTTTTATTGCCACTTATTCTAGCTATTATTCACTCAATTGTGGGATTAAAAATATCTATGGCTATTGTTAAAATGTTTGGATCTTGTAGTAAAATTAGTGATCTTATTTGTATTAGTGGAGCATTTTTAGTTATTGTATATGGTGGTTATTTCTTAGCTACCTACTTGGCAGCAAAGAACATAGTTAGAAATAGAGTTTAAATTAGGCCATTATATTAAAAAATACAGGAGATATCTCCTGTATTTTCCTTGCTTCTAATTAGTAATTTCCTCCTTTTTAGCAATTCATAGATTTCTTCATATCTTCTTCACATTTTTACTATATTATCTGAAATAACTTTAAAAAAGAGAAAAGGTATTACTCTATAAAAAGGAGCGATATAAATGAAAAATACCATTAGAACAGTTTTTCTTGCTGTTACCATTATTATGGCAACTCAAGCTTCAGTAAGTGCTATTCCAGTATCAAATGGAACACAAACTGATCAAAGTCAATTAGAGGAGGTCAAAGACAAAAGAGAAGAAATTGAGTTAAGTATTGAAAAACTTGATAACCAGATTGAAAAATTCATGATGGACGTTGAAAATAATAAAAGTAACATAAAAACAATTGAAAACGAAATAAATAATTCGAAGGGAAAAATAGAACAGATAGAGAAAGAGTCAGTTGAGAAACAAGAAATACTTGATAATAGATTAAAATTAGCTTATATGAATGGGAATTTAGATTATTTTAAAGTCATTTTTGAATCTAAAAGCCTTAGTGATTTTGTATCAAGAATTTCAGCTATCAAGAAAATAGCTACTATGGATAAAAAAATTATAGATGAATTAAAAAATAATAAAGAAAAAGTAGAAATAGAAAAATCTGAACTTGAAGAAAAACATAGTAAAATAAGTGCTTTAAATTTTGAAAATGAAAATAAATTAGCAAATTTAAATAGTAATAAAGAAAATCAAAAGAGCCTTATTAATGAAATGAAGGCTAAAGAAAGATTGTTAACAGCTAGAACTGATGAATCAAATGAATTGGTGAGTAGTGTTATCAATGAAGTAAGGAAAGAAGCACCAAAAGCTACAAGAGGAGTAGGTTCTTCTGCATCTGGCCAAAATATTATAGCTTATGCTAGCAATTTCATTGGAATTCCTTATCTTTGGGGAGGAACAAATCCTTCTACTGGATTTGATTGTTCTGGTTTTACTCAATATGTATTTGCTCATTTTGGAATAAAACTTGGTAGAACTACCTATAATCAAATAAATGATGGATATGCTGTATCAAAGGGAGAATTACAAGCTGGTGATCTTGTATTTTTTGGGAAGAATAATGATCCTACTCATATGGGGATTTATATAGGAAACAATACATATATTCATTCACCACAAACAGGCGATGTATTAAAAATATCACCTATGACGAGAAAAGATTATATTACAGCAAGAAGAGTTTTATAGAATTAAGTATGGAAGTAGGATATATAGTTAATTTGATATATACAATTTAATAATTATTTATAAAAATAAGCTATTCAATATTACATTTAAATTGAATAGCTTTTCTTTATGTGTGCCCAGCATGGACACGTACTAGTCGGTGAAAGTCCGATATGGGGGTTGATAGTGCCAACCATTAGCTTAAGACAAGG
>NZ_SULK01000031.1:0-2024 GCF_007115085.1 Clostridium sp. HBUAS56017
GCTACATTTAGTAAGTAAAAATACTATTTTAAATATGGAAGAAATGGACAAGTATATAAGTGAAAATAATATAACAATATTATGGGTAACAGTTTCCTTATTTAATTTTATGTCAAATGAAAGACCACATATGTTTAAGAATATAAGATATCTATTAACTGGTGGGGATAAGTCATCTACAAACCATATGAATAGGGTTATAAGAGAATGTAAGGATCTAAAAATAATTCATGCATATGGGCCAACAGAAAATACTACTTTTTCAACAACTTTCTTAATAGATAGAGAGTATTCTTCAAATATTCCTATAGGTAAACCAATTAGTAACTCAAAGGTTTATATTATTAATAATAACAAAATACAACCTATTGGAGTATGTGGAGAGTTATGTGTTGCTGGAGATGGTCTAGCAAGAGGATATTTAAATAAGCCTGAATTAACAAAAGAAAAGTTTGTAGACAACCCATTAGTAAAAGGGGAGAGAATTTATAAAACAGGTGACTTAGCTAGAATTTTGCCAGATGGGAATATAGAGTTTTTAGGAAGAATAGATTCTCAAGTAAAAATAAGAGGATTTAGAATAGAACTTGGCGAGGTTGAGAATGCAATTTTATCTAATAAAAAAATAAAAGAAGTTGTTGTAGTTGCTAAAGAGGATAAGAATGGAAATAAATATTTATGTGCATATATAGTATCAAATGAAAAAGTGGTAGTAGGTGAAATAAAAGAATATTTACTAAAGGATTTGCCACAATATATGATTCCAGCATATTTTGTACAATTAGAAAAATTACCTTTGAATCTCAATGGAAAGGTAGATAAAAAATCATTACCAGAACCAGATGTTATTGTAGAGGTAGGGACAAAATATATAGCTCCAAGAAATAAAGTAGAAGAGAAACTTGCTGATATATGGGAAAAAGTATTGCATATTCAAAGAGTAGGTGTAAAAGATAACTTTTTTGATGTTGGAGGACATTCATTAAATTTAACAATGCTTATGACAAGCATACATAAGAAATTTGAAGTTAACATATCAATAAGTCAATTATTTAAGCTTACTACAATAGAAGAACAATCAAAATATATAGAAAAATCATCTAAAATGGTATATACAGAAATAGAAAAAGTAGAAGAAAGAGAGTATTATCCATTATCTTCAGCGCAAAAGAGAATGTATATACTTCATGAAGCTAATGAAAATGAACTTAACTATAATGTGCCAAATTCAATGATATTAATAGGTGAATTGGATAAAGAAAGACTTAATGAAACATTTAAGAAGTTAATAATTAGACATAAGTCATTAAGAACAAGCTTTGAAATTCTAGATGGAGAAGTAGTTCAAAAGATATGTGAAGATTTTGAATTTAATATTGAAAATTATGAGGTTAAGGACGAAAGTGAAGTAGAAGCTATTGTTAGTAGTTTTGTAAGGCCATTTAATTTAAGTGAAGCTCCATTAATTAGGGTGGGACTTATAAAGGTTGAAGATACTAAGCATATTCTTATGATAGATATGCATCATATAATTTGTGATGGAGTATCAATGGGAATAATTATAGATGAGATAGGGAGAATCTATCAAGGGGAGGATTTAGAGGAATTACCAATACAATATGTAGATTATGCAGTATGGCAAAATAAAAATAAAGAAGAGATAAATAAAAAGCAAAAAAATTATTGGTTAGAAAGATTTTTAGGAGAAATTCCCGTATTAAATTTCCCAACAGATTATGTTAGACCTGCAGTGCAAAGTTTTGAAGGCGAAACATTAAGCTTTAGTTTAGATAAAAACATAAAACAAAAATTAAATAAAATAGCAGAAGAAAATAATGCTACATTATATATGGTGTTATTATCCATATATAATGTGTTATTGCATAAGTATACAGGGCAAGAAGATATAATTATAGGATCTCCTGTTGCAGGAAGAACGCATGGAGACTTAGAAAAAGTAGTTGGAATGTTTGTAAATACATTAGCCATGAGAAATAAACCAACTGGAGAAAAAACTTTCAAGG
>NZ_SULK01000031.1:2167-34533 GCF_007115085.1 Clostridium sp. HBUAS56017
GATAGAAAATCTTAAATTGAAAAAGGATACGAGCAGGAACTCTTTATTTGATGTAATGTTTATTACACAAAACTTAGAGGTAGGAGATCTAAACATAGATGGAATCCAGTTAGAACAATATAAATTTAATCATGGAATATCTCAATTTGATATGACAATGACAGCTATGGAATGTGATGATGAGATATTATTTAGCATTGATTATGCAACAAAATTATTTAAAGAAGAAACTATGGAGAGGTTTGTTGAACATTTTGTAAATGCTGTTAAGGATATAGTAGTAGATACAGATAAAAAGATAAGTGATATAAAATTAATTTCAGATGAAGAAAGAAATAAGTTATTATATGAATTTAATGATACTGATGCTGATTATCCAAGGGATAAAACTTTACAAAAAATATTTGAAGAATGTGTTGAAAAAGTGCCAGATAGGATAGCAGTAGTGTTTGAAGGCGATAAATTAACATATAGAGAGCTTAATGAAAGAGCAAACTCATTAGCAAGAGTTCTTAGAGAAAAGGGAGTAAAAGCGGATAGTATTGTAGGAATAATGGTTGAAAAATCATTAGAAATGATAGTTGGAATAATGGGTATATTAAAGGCTGGTGGGGCGTATCTACCAATAGATCCTAATTACCCTAAAGAAAGAGTTGAATATGTATTAGATAATAGTAAAACAAGCATTATATTGACTCACAAAAACTTTTGTAATGGAATTGATTTTACAGGTGAAATAATAGACTTAGAAGATGCTAGCATGTATAGCAGTGACACAAGCAATCTAGGAACTATGTCCAAGCCATCAAATCTAGCGTATGTTATATATACATCAGGTTCAACAGGAAGACCTAAGGGAGTAATGATTGAGCACCATGCAATAGTCAATAGATTAAATTGGATGCAGAAAAAATATCCATTGACTAGTGAAGATGTTATATTGCAAAAAACTACTTTTACCTTTGATGTATCAGTATGGGAACTATTTTTATGGAGTTTAAGTGGATCAAAATTATGCTTTATTAAACCAGAAGGTGAAAAAGATCCTCAAACTATAATAGATACAATAGAGAAAAATAATATAACAACAATGCATTTTGTACCATCAATGCTTAATGTATTTTTAGAGTATATTGATACAGTAGGTGGTGTAGAGAGAGTATCAAGTTTAAGAAATGTATTTTCAAGTGGTGAAGCTTTAGGTATAAAACAAGTAGAGAGATTTAAGCGTTTATTAAAAGAAGTAAATGGAACAGAATTATTTAACCTATATGGACCAACAGAAGCTGCTGTCGATGTAACTTATTTTGATTGTTTAAAAGAGCCAGATTTAAAGATAGTTCCTATAGGAAAACCTATTGATAATATAAAACTCTATATATTAGATAAGAATTTAGAGATGAATCAAATAGGGGTATCAGGTGAACTTTATATAAGTGGAGAAGGATTAGCAAGAGGATATTTAAATAATGCAGAATTAACGTCAGAAAGATTTATTGAAAATCCATTTGAGCCTGGAAAGAAAATGTATAAGACAGGGGATATAGCTCGTTGGTTAGCTGATGGAAATATAGAGTATTTAGGAAGATCAGATAGCCAAGTTAAGATTAGAGGATTTAGAATTGAGCTTGGAGAAATAGAAAACAGGATAATGGAATATGAATCAGTTAAAGAAGCAGTAGTTATAGTAAGAAATGATAGTGAGGATAATAAATATTTATGTGCATATATAGTAGCTGATAAAGAAATTACAGTAATGGAGTTAAGAGCTCATTTATCTAATGATTTACCAGATTATATGATACCAACTTACTTTATAAAGTTAGAGAAAATTCCATTAACCCATAACGGAAAAGTAGATAGAAAAACTTTATTATTATTTAATGAAAACATGACAATAGGTGTAGAATATATAGAACCAAGAAACGAAATAGAAGAAAAGCTTAGCGTTATATGGAATGAAATATTAGGTATCAAAAATATAAGTGTAAAAGATAACTTTTTTGAAATTGGAGGTCATTCTTTGAAATTAACAACCCTTATGACAAGCATACATAGGGAGTTTGAAGTTAAGGTATCGCTAAGCGAACTATTCAAAATTGCAACAATAGAAAAGCAAGCAGAATATATACAGGCAGCATCAATAACAAGATATAGAGAAATAGAAAAAGTAGAAGAAAGAGAGTATTATCCATCATCTTCAGCGCAAAAGAGAATGTATGTAATTCAAGAATCTAATAAAGATAAAACTAATTATAATGTTCCAGATGCAATGTTGTTAGTAGGAAAGTTAGATAAAGAAAGACTTAATGAAACATTTAAGAAGTTAATAATTAGGCATAAGTCATTAAGAACAAGCTTTGAAATTCTAGATGGAGAAGTAGTTCAAAAGATATGGGAAAATGTTGAATTTAATATTGAAAATTATGAGGTTAAGGACGAAAGTGAAGTAGAAGCTATTATCAGTAGTTTTGTAAGGCTATTTAATTTAAGTGAAGCTCCATTAATTAGGGTGGGACTTATAAAGGTTGAAGATACTAAACATATTCTTATGGTAGATATGCATCATATAATTTGTGATGGAGTTTCAATGGGAATAATTATAGATGAGATAGGCAGAATCTATCAAGGAGAGAAGTTAGAGGAATTACCAATACAATATGTAGACTATGCAGTATGGCAAAATAAAAATAAAGAAGAGATAAATAAAAGGCAAAAAAAATATTGGTTAGAAAGATTTTCTGGAGAAATTCCCGTATTAAATTTCCCAACAGATTATGTTAGACCAGTAGTGCAAAGCTTTGAAGGTGAGACATTAAGTTTTAGTTTAGATAAAAGCATAAAAGAAAAATTAAATAAAATAGCAGAAGAAAATAACGCTACATTATATATGGTGTTATTATCTACATTAAATATATTATTGCACAAGTATACAGGACAAGAAGATATCATTATAGGATCTCCTGTTGCAGGAAGAACACATGGAGACTTAGAAAAAGTAGTTGGAATGTTTGTAAATACATTAGCCATGAGAAATAAACCAACTGGAGAAAAAACTTTCAAGGAATTCTTGAAAGAAGTAAGAGAAAATGCATTTAATGCTTATGAAAATCAAGATTATCAATTTGAGGAATTAATAGAAAATCTTAAAGTACAAAGAGATACAAGTAGAAATTCTTTATTTGATGTAATGTTTATAACACAAAACTTAGAAGTAGGAGACCTAAATATAAATGGTATAGAGGTAGAGAACTATAATTTTCAAAATAAGATTTCAAAAATTGATATGGCATTGATAGCGGAAGAAGATTATGATCAAATACTATTTTATTTAGAATATGATGTAAAATTATTTAAAAAAGAAACTATGGAAAGGTTTATTGATCATTTTATAAATGCTATTAAGGATATAGTATTAGATACAGAGAAAAAGATAAGTAATATAGAAATAATATCAGAAGAGGAAAAAAATAAGTTATTATATAAATTCAACAATACTAAAAAAGAATATCCTAAATATATGACTGTAATTGAACTATTTGAAGAAATAGTAGAAAAATATAAAGATAGCATTGCTTTATCTTCAAATAAGACATCAATTACCTATAAGGAATTAAATGAGAAAGCAAATAAGATAGCAAATCTGTTAAGAAGTAATGGAGTAGGAAGAAATACAGTTGTAGGAATTATAAGTGATAGAACTATAGAAACAGTTATAGGGGTATTAGGTATTGTAAAAGCTGGTGGGGTATATATGCCAATAGATGAAGAATATCCAGAAGAAAGAATCTGTTATATGATTGAAGACAGTGAAAGTAAAATAGTAATAGGAAAGAAAGAATTAATAAGTAGATACAATATAGAAGGCGTTAAAACCATATCAATAGATGGAATAGAAGTAGAAAAGGAAAGTGCAGAAAATCTAGAGATAATAAATAAAATAGATGATTTAATTTATATAATATATACATCAGGAAGCACAGGAAAGCCTAAGGGAGTAGCTATAGAGCAAAGAAATATAATAAGGCTTGTTAATGATACTAACATACTTAAAGTTTCAAAAGATGATGTAATATTAAAAACAATGTCAATGGCCTTTGATCCATCAACTGTAGATATATGGGGAACATTTTTAAATGGTATAGAACTACATATGATAAATAAAGACATTGTAATTAATCCTAAGTTATTAGAATCTGTAATATTAAAGAATAATGTAACAATAATGCAACTTCCAGCAGCTTTATTTAATCAATATGGAATAGAGAATATTGATGTATTTAAAAAGTTGAAATATATACACGTTGGAGGGGATGTTATATCTCCAAAAGCGTTAAAAACAGTATTACAGGTATGTGAAGAGTTAAAAGTTATTAATACCTATGGACCAACAGAAAATACTGTAATATCAACAGCATATACAGTAGAAAGTAAATGGGATGAAAATGATGTAGTTCCAATAGGTAAGCCAATAGAAAACTCAACAGCATATATACTAGGTGCAAATAATTCACTTCTACCAATTGGTGCAATAGGAGAATTATGTGTAGGTGGAGATGGTTTAGCTAGAGGATATATAAATAGGGATGACTTAACTAAGGAAAAGTTTATAGAAAACCCATATATAAAAGGAGATAGAATATATAAAACAGGTGATTTTGCAAGATGGCTTCCAGATGGAAATATAGAATTCCTAGGAAGAAAAGATGAGCAAGTAAAGATAAGAGGCTTCAGAATAGAAATGGGCGAAATCGAAAATATAGTATTATCTTATCCAAAAATAAGGGAAGTAGTTCTATTATTAAGACAAGAATCAGGAAAAGAGCTTTGTTTATACTATACTGGTGAAGGTGTTGAAGTAGCAGAATTGAAAGCATATATGTTAGATAGGCTACCAGCATATATGATACCAACTTATATAATGAAACTTGAAAGTATGCCCCTTACAAAAAATGATAAAGTTGATAGAAAAGCACTTCCTAAGCCAGAAATGAGAGCAGAAGCAGAGTGGGTTGCCCCAAGAAATGAAGTAGAGTCAAAGCTTGCTGAAATGTGGAGAGAGATATTAGGCATTGAAAAGGTTGGAGTAAAGGATAATTTCTTTGAGCTTGGAGGGCATTCTTTAAAAGTAACAATGCTTATGACAAGGATACAGAAGGAATTTGAGGTTCCAATATCCCTTAGTGAATTATTTAAGTTTGTAACAATAGAAAGGCAAGGAAAGTATATACAAAAGTTATCAGAAAGAAGATATGATAAAGTACAAAATGATAATTTAACATTATTAAAAATGGGGCATAATGATTCAATGAATTTATTTTTAGTGCCAGGTGCAGATGGTGATTCAAGTTTGTTTATAGATCTAAGTAATTTGTTAGATGATAAATATACATGCTGGGGAATTGATTCAAATTTATTAAAGGAATATGAAGTTAAAGACAGGACAATTGAGGAAATTGCAGATGAATATTTAGAAAGAATAAGTAAAGTGCAAAAGAAAGGTCCATATCATTTAATAGGTCATTCAGCAGGTGGTGCAATTATATTTGAAATGGCAAGAAAGCTTCTAGATAAAAATGAGGAATTGGGAGAACTTATATTTGTAGATACAGTTTTTCCAGGTAACAAATTTGAATCTTTTGAAAGAAATGAAGTTTTGGAAAGCATAGAAGAGGTGTGTATATCAGAAATTTCTAATTCAGATGAGACAAATTCTAAAAAAGATAAAATGAATAAGTTTGAGTTATTAAAAGATAGAATACCAGAAGATATAAAAGTTATGATACCAAATATTGAAACAATGGCTTTAGAGGAGTTAGTTAGAAGTATTAATACAATAAGAACAATTTCAAAGGCATATATTAAGTGGCTTGCAAGTGGCGAGGTTAATAAGCTTAAAATGAAGGCAAGTTATTTAAGAGCAAAAGATGGAATTGAAAATGGATATATAAATTGCAAGCTACATTTTTCAGAGAAAGTTGAACAACAAGTTATCTTGGGAAACCATTATAGTATGTTAAAAAATCCAAATGTAAAACAAATAGTAGAATATATAGAAGATAAGCTCAAAATATATGAAATATAAATAGGATGGATAATTTCATAAGAAATGTAGATTTTTAATCATTGCTGAGATTGGAAATATATATTATAAAAAACTCTTACCTAGTAAAATGGGTAAGAGTTTTCAATTTTTATAACAGATTCATGGCAAATAAATGTATAATAGAAAAGATGGATAGGGAAGTTTTTGCAGAGTGTGAAAAGGAAGGCATGAGCTTTACATTAGTGTTAAGATAGATAAAGATAATTATTAAGGAGGATAGATATTTTGATAAAATTTATAGATATTATAGTTGGAGGAGTTCTAATAGCATACTTTTTTATTGTAAACTTAATTAGCAGCAAGAGAGTTGCCTTTAGTGGAACAATAGCAGCAGTAGGGGTAATTTTTATTCTCTATCACTTTATAAAAAATAGGTTTAATGAAAATCAGTATTTTATTAAAGGTATGAATATAATAAAAGTCTTGATATCAATTGGACTCATATTTTTTATAGTTTTAGAAGCTGCTATAGTGTTTTATCCAAAAAAAGATCATAGAGATACAGATTATATTCTAGTACTTGGGGCAGGTCTTAATAATGGTGATCAATTAAGCTTAACTTTAAAAGATAGATTGGATTCAGCTATAAAGTGTGTAAATGATTATGGAAATAGTGGTTTTATAGTTGTCTCAGGGGGACAGGGAAATGATGAAGATATATCAGAAGCAGAGGCGATGAAAAGATACTTGGTAAGTGAGGGCTTGTCAGAAGAAAAAATAATTAAAGAAGATAAGTCTAGAAATACTAATGAAAATTTTAAGTTTTCTAAAGATAAGATAGAAGAGCATTCTAGAAAAGCTATAGAAGATAGCAGTGTAAAGGTGGTAACTACGGATTTTCACGCCTTAAGAAGTAATTTATTAGCTAAAAAAAGTGGATATAAAAATATAAATTTATATACTAGTAATACAGTTTCTTATTTAATCCCTGTATTTTATTCAAGGGAGGCCTTTGCAGTAGTTAAGAGTTTCTTATTTGATAGGTAAGTTGCATTATTTGATAGAGATATCCAAGTTGATAATGCTGTTTTTTTCAGAAAAGATAACAAAGCCTTAAAAGTTCAGATAAAACCACCCTTTTACGGGTGGTTTTATCTGAACTTATATTTAACTTACTTTAATTTATTTTGTATTTCATTTCCCTTTTCAATAAGATTAGTGATATCTTCAACAAATCCATTAGCTTTATTTATATCAGAATCATTATAAAATGATAATTTATTATTTTCTACCACATATTTACCTTGAGAAGAAAGTAAAAAATCTAAAAAGCTATTTGTTTTAGAATATATCTCTTTTGTAACTTTAAATAATTCAGCAATATTTTTACTATCTTTAAGTTGTTCTTTTCTAAAAGCATCTAGAAAACTCTTTTTATATTCCTTTGGTGATTTCACATTTGAAACCATTTTGTCAAGAATTGTAATTAGATCATTACATTCTGCTTCAGTTTTATCAATAATTTTAACAGTATCTTCTAACTTTTCCTTTGAAGTTTTAATTTGATCACTGTCTCCTAGAGAATTAGCACTTAGCATGGTTTCAAGTCCTATAGAGGAAATATTATTTATATCCTTTTTAAGAGCTATAGATTTTGGCCCATATTCGCTAACAATATTTAAAACTGGAGCAAATTCTCCATATTGTGATTTTTCATAGCTTTCTCCACTGATGTCTTGCTCATTTTCTATACTATTGCAAAGACTGATTAATTTTTCCTCACCAGCTTTATTTACCAGATATTCATCTCCAATAGTTTTAAATGTGCTTACTATTATACCTGAAGAACCTAGAAAGAAAATTATAGAAAATGCAAAAAGAACTCCATTTTTCTTAAAAACTTTAGTTCCTAATAAAAATAAGATTACTATAATTAGTATACTTCCGAAAATAAGACCTAAAGAAAAACTCATAGTATTGGGTAATTCAAGACGAGTATTTCTTAGGTGATTAATAAAGATATTAAGACATGAAATCAGAAAACCAAGTGCAAAAAAAACTATAGAAAGTATAAATAGAACACCTTTCTTTTTCTTCTTCTTAGTTTCGTAAGGTTCGAAATCATAATCTTGATTTTCATAAAAATTGTTATCATCGTTGTAATCTGTAAAGTTAGACAATTATTACTACACCCCTTCCGTTGGGTATTATAACATCAATTTACACATTAGACAATAAATATTGTTTTGCAAAATAAATAACCCCGGGAAAATCTAACTTGAATTTTCCCGAGGGGTTATTGTTATATCTTTTTTTGGTGAAGATTACTTAAGATTATTTAAGTCATCAAGTTTTTGGCTTTTGCTTTTAGCGATTCTATTTTGTATTTCAGCTTCTTTTTGGGCAAGATTATTGATATCTTTAATAAATCCATTATATTTATTTAGATCAGCATCAGCATAAAATAATATTTCATTATTTTTAACAACGTATTTACCTTGAGAGGCAAGTAAAAAATCCATTAAACTATTTATTTTAGAAAATACATCTTTTTCAACTTTGAAAAATTCCTTCATATCTTTACTATTTTCAAGTTGTGCTTTTCTAAAACCATCTAGAAAACTTGTCTTAAATTCTTTTGGCAATTCCGTATTTGAAACGCTTGTATCAAGATTTGTAACTAGATCATTATATTTTGTTTCATAGTCATCATAAATTTTAACAGTATCCTCTAATTTTTTCTTTGAACTTTTGATTTTTTCCACATCTCCTAGTGAATTAGGGTTTAGCATGGTCTCAAGTCCAATAGAGGAAATATTATTGTTTATATCATTTTTAAAAGCTGTGCATTTTGTACCATAATCTCTAATGATATTTAAGATTGGAGTTAATTCTCCATATTGTGATTTTTCATAGTTTTCTCCACTTATGTCTTGTTCGTTTGCTATACTATTACAAACGCTGATTAATTTTTCTTCACCAGCTCTATTTGCTCGCGCTTCATCCCCAATGGCTTTAACGGTAGTTACTGTTGAACCTAAAGAACCTAGGAAAAAAATTATAGAAAATGCAAAAAGAACTCCATTCTTCTTAAAAACTTTAGTTCCTAATAAAAATAAGATTGCTATAATTACTATACTTCCGAAAATAAGACCTAAAGAAAAACTCATAGTATTAGGTAAATTAAGACGAGTATTCCTTAGGTGATTAACAAAGGTATTAAGACATGAAATCAAAAAACCAAGTGCAAAAAAAACTATAGAAAGTATGAATAAAACACCTTTCTTATTCTTAGTTTCGTAAGGTTGAAAACCATAATTTTGATTTCCATAAAAATTATTATTATTGTTATTGTTGTAATTTGTAAAGTTAGACAATTATCACTACACCCCTTCCGTTGGGTATTATAACATCAATTTATATATTAGACAATAAGCCTTAATATGTTACAAAAAAACAGTTATTAGGAGGTTTTGTAGAGCTCAGCCCTGTGTTTTCCTAGTGTTTTTTGTAATACAGTTTTTATATATTTCTAAAGTCCTAATAAATTTAGGACTTTAGTCTTAACATTAAAGGACTTTAGTCACAAAGTTGGATATTTGAAGGAAAGCTGCATTTATATGCTATATAATAAAATTATAAGATCAATTGAGAAAAATGGTTCGTTTTTATGAAGGGGTGAAAATATGAGAGCCAATATAATAAATAAATTAACGGTTCAATTTAATGAACAAGAATATAGGGAAGATGAAATTTACTTAACTATTGGGATAAAATCTGGATTTTGTATAGATAAGATGCTACTGCTGCCTAAGAATGAGATTAAAGAAGTTAATCAAGCTAGCGGAGATGTACTTATTAACTATATGGATATAATAATGAGAGAAAAATATGACATTAGAATTAAAGGTGATGTAAAAACTGACATAATATATATTTCTACAAAGACTAAAAAAGAAAGGTTAGATGATGTTGTTACAGTGCTTTTAAAAACTTTATATGAAGAGAAAATAGATGAAGAAATATTTTGTAGAGCTAAAGAAGCTGCAAAAAATAGTTTTTCTTATAATTATAAAATCGTTGAATGTAGAGCTTACTACCATATGATGGAGTTTTCTAATGTAAATAAAAGCTTTAATTTAGAAAAGCTGACAAAGGATTATTTAAGTATAAGTTTTCAAGATTTTAAAGAATTTACGGAAGAAATTGTAGTTCTCCCAAATAGCATTCTTTTTATCAATGGTGACTTAAGTGATTTGAATAAAAGTAAAATGTTTAAATATATAGAAAGTATTAAGACAAAGGAAACTTATGTTATGCCTATAGCAAAAGCTGTAAATAAGTATTTGCAAAGTGATGTGCATTTAATTGATACAGCTAGAAAGAATACAACAATGGGAGGAATAAATTTTAATTTCTTTAATGAAGATATAACCTATTTAGAAAAACAGCTTTTATTATCTGTAATAAATGAAATTATGTTTAAAGAAAAAGGATTGTTGTTATTAGATGAGTTTGATAATAGCTTAATTTACTTCAATACAAAGCTAGGTGAATATAGTACAAAGATTCTTAAATACCTTAATGAAGAAAATGTATCAAAAGCTAAAGATGCAATATTGTACAAGCTGGCATATACCTTAGAGAAAAAGCCTTACATATTTAATAAATATTGTATTGATTTATTTTCAAAAGGAATTGATTTCGATGATTACTTTGAGGCTTTAAACATATGTGATTATGAATTGCTTAAAAAAATATACATTAAGGGAAATTTGAAAATAACAGAAAGTCATTTATTATATAAAAAAAAGGAGGCATAAAATATGGCACAAATTCTTATTAGACCAGAAGATTTACAAAAAGAGATAACTAGCAGTAGAGGAACAAATGGAAAAGTTAAGGCTTTAAAATATAGTGCTGACAAAAAAAATATACAGCTTCAAAGCATAGATAAGTTTTTAGAATGTTTAGAGGCTCTAAATTCAGCTTTGGCACAATTTGGAGATATTACAGAAATTGATTTACATACTTTAGAGATAGTTAAGGCTAACTGGATGAAACTTGATGATGATATAGCATCCAAAACTATTTTTAACAGAACAACAGATGCAGTTAATAAGTTAATAAGTCAATAGTATTTTAAGGTTTAAAGGTGGAATTAGAATGGCAAGATTAGTAAATAGTAATGTTACTGAAATGTTGAATCAAGTTAATCAATATAAAAAGATCGTAGAAGATACTTTTTATGAACATTACAAGAATATATATGAACTTACTCAAACTAACAATTTTAGAGGAGACGGTGCTACTGCCTATAAAGAATATTTAATAAAGGTTACTGTGAATTATATTAATGCTTTTATGAATATAGCAGCAGAGGTTTCCACAACCTTTGAAAAAATGCATAATAGTTATATTGCATTAGAATCCTCAGAAACAGGTAGTATAGACGCAGAGACTTTAGATAATGTTAAGGAAGGTTTGAACGGTAAAAATGAAGAATTCCAGTCATTAGCTGCTGAAGTTGAAGCATTAAATGATGAAGCTTCTAATTATATTTCTGTTGAGAGTTTAAATACTTCAGATGTAGTAGAGACATACAGTGGTTTGGATAGTGAATTATGCAAAATTAATGATGAGCTTACAGAAGTTGATTCAAATTGTTTAACAGAAGCTAATAATTTATTGGATAGAATTAATGAGTTAATGTATCAATTAAAAGCTGTAGCTAATAATTATCATTATGATAATAAAATTAATGCAGACAAGGTAAAGGAAATAAGTGTTCAAACATGGTACAAGGAAGAAAAGGCTGATAACTTAAATATAAAGCTAAAAGAAGATCCATTTTATTATAGTGCAGATGCAAAATATCTTTCTGAAAATCAATGGGCTAGAGGAATAGCATCAGATACTTACATCTATGGAGGATATACAGCTTTTGGTGGACAATATAATGCAAATTACAATAAGGGAGTAGGCTCTGTAGACGCAAGTGGTTCACTATTTAATGTATATGAAAATGCACAATTGACAGACTATTTAAAGCAAAAAGCAAGCTTATCTTTAGGATCTGCTGCAGCAACAGGTAAAATAGGATTTACAGATGATTATTCAGGATTTCAAGCAAAAGGGTCAGTATCTGTAGTAGATGCAAATTATTCAACTGTTTTAGGAACAGATACTTTTAATGGATATGTAAAAGCCAATGCAACGGCTCTATCAGCAGGTGGTTATGTTAATGATTATGTTAAAAGTAATGGAGACTTTGATTTTGGAATTGGCGGTAAAGCTACAGGGGCAGAAGCTTCTGGTACTGTAGGAACTTCAATTTTAACTGTTCCAGGAAATACAGAGAAAAATGAATATGCTGGAGGAAAAGTAAAGGTTAGTACTTCTACGTCTTTATTATCCTTAGGTGTTAAAGGTAAAATAGGTTTAAGTGCCTCTGCAGATGCTGATGTATCTAATACACAAGTATTAGATTATAAAGGAGTAAATGTAAATGCAGTACATGTTAAGCTTGGAGGATGTCTTGGACTAGGAGCGGAAGTTGATGCTACAATACCAGTAGTAACATTTGATTTGCCTTGGGAAAAATAAATTAATAGAGTGACTTTGGTATTTCCTGTAGTAATATTGATATCATTTATATGTAGAGGAAAAGTATGTCAAAGTAAAGTTCATAAAATTTAATATAAGAATTTGGAAAGGACAGAGAGGTGAAACTGTTTTATGTCATTATCAGGTTTAAAAAGAAGAAGAGATTCATATAGAAAAGATATTAGTGAAGAAAGTTCTAAATTAGAAGATTATAGAGCAAAAGCAAAGGCTCTTGCAAGTTTATACGAGAGAATGAAAGAAAAGAAGAGTGAGATGAAGTCTTTAGAAAAGTCTTTAGATAGTTTTGTAGGACAATCTTATGAATTTTGGGAGGGAAATGTATATAAGACCAGATATAAAAATACTGCAAAAAATGAACTAGTTGAAAATGGTTATGGAAAGATGATTACTATAATTGATAATAACTTAGATGAGATAAATACTAAAAGAGCATACTATGAAAACTTAGTATATGAAACTGAAGGAATAATAGGGAAATTGCATTCATGTTTAAATTCTGTTATAACTGAAATAGAAAATTGGGTAAACTAGGAAGTGATTAAATGGCAATTAGAATAAAGGTAGCTAAAGTACAGGAAGATCAGTTAGTAGATGAAGATATAAAAAGAGAAGTTGACAGCATACAGCAATTTTTTAATTTAACAAATTTTGAGTTTGCTGAAGGAACTGTAAATTTTGTACTAATAAAAGGTATATATTCTCATATAAAAAGATCAATGCTTGTAATTGGTGTATATGTTAATAAAACAGATAATACTGTCTATGGAATAAGTAGTGAATTAAATTTAAAATTCAATAATTTAGAGGCAGACATTATGTCTATTAATACGACTTTCCCTGAAGAGTTTGTAGGAAAGCTTGATGTGGATGATGGATTACTTGTTCATTTGGATATTCCAGTAGTTGGGCTAAATGAAGATGCTGAATTTAGTGTAAAAGATATAAGCGGTGAACTAAATAATGTTAAGCTTATTGAGAGGAAAGAATAGTTTTACTATTCATTGGAAAAGGCAATTTAATAAGTTTAGGAAAAGAGGTACATTGAGGTGATTTTCAATGTATTTTTTCCTTTTTGTATATGACAATGGTGGTAAAATTATTAGAGACTTTAAAAGATAAGAAATAAGGGGAGCGATTAAAATGAAAATGTTTAGTAAGTTATGGTGGATATTTTCCATAATAGGAACCGTTGCAGCATTATTAAATCCTTATATTGGAGGGTTTGGTATTACAAATATAGGAGAATTATTTTTTATGTCAATTTTATTTATGTATGTTAATGGTTTATTTAAAATTATAAAATCAAATAAATATAATGAAAAAAAAATAATAAAAAGAGTAATCAAAGTAAATGGAATTTTAACATATGTTATACCTAGTATATTTTTCTTAATTAAGTTATTTGTAGGTGCAACGGTGTTTGTGGTAGCATATGCTGATAATATAGTAATGGCGCCTTATGAAATTTGGAGCAATCCACAGAAAATGAGTATAATATGCTTAATAGTTGAAATGATTTTTAATGTAGCATTATTGATATCATTTATAGGTAAGGGGAAGATTATAAGAAAAACGGTAAATGAATATGAATAAAGACAAATATAAAAAATTAAATAAGATTTGCACTATAGCAGTTGTAATTCCCTTTAGTATAAGAATGTTGTTTTGAAATCTTAGTTTTTTCTACTTATGGATAAAAATAACATGGTATAATAAGATATAAATATTATGATTTACTTAGGGGGAAAAGATATGTTAACAACTGAAATGGAAGATTACATAAAAAAAATCTATGAAAAGGCAGTAGAGCATGGGCAAAGCATTAACAAGAACTTAGACTTTTCAGATAAGAGTATAGTGGAGGTAGAAGGGATTTTAGATTATTATTCAAAGGATTTAAAGAATTCTGATGAAGCTAGAAAGCCAACGGATAATCAAATTAAATCAGTAGCTACTATATGGGGAATCTATCTAGGGGAGACTATGAGAAGGAAAGTTGGAGAAGGCTGTATATGGGAGTATAATAAAGAACAAGGTTTTTACATAACAGTAAATGGAGCCGATGCTTTTCCAATTAATAAGGCATATAGAAGAATAGTACTTGGATCAGAGGATAATATTATATCATTTTATGAAATTATTACTGATAAATTAATGGAGAACTAATAAAAATAAGGTGCATTTAGCACCTTATTTTTTATCTAAAGCTATTTATATAATCAAATATAGGTTTTGTTATTCTTGTTGCGCTGTTCCATCCACCTGCACTAGAGCCAGAAGTGTGAATAGCAACAGCACGAGTATTTTCACCGTCTCCCTGATAAACAGGACAACCGCTTTGTCCACCAGTAGTATCAATTTGATAATATACTTTGTTTGATGTGTCACTTGTAATAGTTCCACTCATTTTCCATAAGGTTCTGCTTTTTTCACCAGGATAGCCAGTTACATCAACATTACTGCCTTTTAAGGATGATGATGTCCAAGATGCACCGAAATATCCAGTGTTGTTACCTATATTATCTTTTAATTGAAGAAGTCCCCAATCATAGTCAGTTGAATTTTTTTCTGTCCATCCTTTAGGAGCAGATATATTTGTAGCATATGTTGAACCAAAAGGTAAGTTACTTCCATTTGCACCAGGACAAACTAAAATGCTCTTTGCCCATCCACCATCTTCAGCAGAATAAACACAGTGTCCAGCTGTTATAGCAACATTTTTAGCATACATCCATGCAGTTCCAATATAAGCCTTATTATTTGGGAAAACCATTCTTATATAACATATTGCAGAGTATGGAAATACTGTTGTATTAGTTATTTCTGTTCTGTCATCACTTCCTATTACAACAGATTGTGGTGATTTTGCAACTGGAAGTCCACTTGGAATATATTCTTTTGATGATCCTTCAGTTACTGGATTTAATCCATCAATATTTGTAGTATATTGAGATTTTAAAATTGTCCTTTCTGATTGTGTATTAAGATCTTTTACATCAATGTTGTCCAGGTCATTAAGACTATTTGCTGAAACATTTGTGGGTAGTGGTACTGCATTGCCTACTTTATAAGGCAATAAAGAAAAGAGTAGTAAAGCAGAAAATAGAGTAGTTAGAATTTTGAATTTTTTACTTTTTACCATAGTAAGATCCCCCTTTAAAATATTTTATAGTGAAATTCATATAAATAATTTTTATTAAGTAAACACATGTGTTTGTATGAATTTCTATAATTACATTATACTACTAAATAGAATTAATGTAATGATTTTACTTATTAGGTAATAAGTTTCTAAAAAATTAAAGTAAAGGGGTATATATACTTAAAATAAAAAAATAAAGTGAATAAAAAGGTAAAAAATATTTAGGATATATAATTTTATGGGAATTTTTAGGAATTGCTGTTATAATTAAATATATTATTGTAAAGGTGGTTTTGTTATGAAAAAATTAAATGCTATAAAATATCTTTTACTTGTACTTAGTGTGTTTCTTATAGGATGTTCTGATAATACAGGGAAGGATACTCAAAAGAAAGAAAATAGTATAATGAGATTAAATGTTATTGAAGCTTCTGATACAGGAATTACAGCAGCAGAGGAAAATAAGATTGATTTAAAATATAATATTCCAAATTCTCAAATTGAAATCACAGATACCAATGATAATTCTTTATCTTGGAATGAACTGAAAAATGCAAAAGTTATTGAAGTGCATTATTCAGGAAGTATATTAGAAAGATATCCTGCGGTATTTGAAAAGATAATAAAAGTAGTAATTATATCTTAGATAATTGATTATTATTTTCTAAAGTAAAAGATGGTATTATTAATTAAGAATCTATAACAAAATTGAATAACAGGTTATGTAAATGCAAAAAGTAGTAATATGTTGATATTAACTTTTGGAAGCATTTTAGGAGGAAGCTATGGATTATAATGTTATAGATTTAATAAATAAGGCTATAAAAATTGGAATTAGACAAAAGGATGTATATATAAAAGCAAGTAAAGAAAAATCTGATATTCCTTCTATGAAAATAGTACTAAAGGTTATAATCAAGCAAATCGACCATAGCATTGAGTATTATGAAGCACTAAAAAAAGAGATGGAAGGTAAGAATTTTGAAGCCATTGATTTTGTGGTTTATGATAAGATTTCCTTTTTAATAAATGAGTTTAATGAAAGACTAAGGGAACCTCCAATAGATGATGTTAGACACTTTTTAGAATTTACACTTCAGTTAGAAAGGGATACCTATGCCTTGTTTGTAGACATACAAGGAAGATTTGTAAAGTGTAAAAATGATACCCATACAAAAACATATATAATTTTATCTCAAATAATCGAAAACCAAGTTGATTTTATTAAAGAGCTTGAAGATTTAATGTAATAGAGTATAAAAATAAAAGAGAAGACTTATCTTAAGACTTCTCTTTCAATTAGCCATTCACTTTTTAAAATTGAATATACAGCTAAATTATAAAATTCCTTATCATTACGTACTTTAACTTCTCTTAGAGTTCCTTCACATTTCATTCCGCTTTTAATCATTACCTTACCTGAGGCAATATTATTTGTATCATGCTTTGCAACTATTCTATTTAATCCTATCTCAGAAAATAAGTAGTCAATTACTGCATGTAGTGATTCAGTCATCATTCCTTTTGACCAGTATTTTCTTGATATACAATAACCAATTTCGCAAGAATAGTTTTCATTATCTAGTTCAACTAAGCCAATACTTCCAATAACTTGTCCTATTTCTTTTAATTCAATAGCCCAATGATATGTGTTGATCTTTTTATATTCGTTAATGCAAGTATCTATAAATTCTCTAGTAACCTCAATAGTTTTGTGTGGTTTCCAGGATAAGAATTTAGTTACTTCCTTGTCATTTCCCCAGTTATTAAACATATCATCAGCATCTTGAAGTTTAAATTTCCTAAGTAACAGTCTATCTGTATTGATTTCTATTGTACCTTTATGTGATAGCATAATATCCCTCCCAAATAAAGCTTAATAATATTATTCAGAAAGCTTTCTTTTTAATATCTCTTCTAAATCAGGCCTATTTTCTTCTTTTATATCAAATTCAACACTAGATTGAAATTTCAAGGATGGACGTAGTTTAAATCTAATAGTATTTTCTAATATCCAATCATAACTTTCAATTTTAGACCATTTATAAAAATTGCCTGCGTGATATATTCCATTTTCTCCTATTTCATTACCTCTCCATGACTTAATCAAATATGATAAGGAAAAGAGTATCCAAAATGTACTTGATAAGATACCGCTAATACTAATATTTTCTTGATTATTAATATAACCATTTAGATCATAGGCTAAAGCAAAGGTCCATATTATTAAGAAAACAAACCAAAAAATAGTTAAAAATAGATTTCTTTTTATTTTAATAGATAAACCTCTATTCTTATAGGAAGTATATAAATCAATTGATAATAAACATACTGCTAAGAAGATTAGTGGTATAAAAATTATTGTAGACAATGAAAAATGATTCAAATAATTCAACTCCTCTTAAGTTTTTTCTAGTATACAGTAATTATATCATAATATGTAATTATTTCATTAAAATAAATATATATAAATGATTTATATACAAGCATATTTGAAGTATGATTTTAAATTGTATATAATTTAACTAACATAATAAATTTTGGCAGAAATGGATAATAAAATAAAGGAGGAAACATAATGAAAAATGAAATTACAAGAAACGAGGCATTAGAGTTACTGATGAAGTATAATAAGGAGCCATTTCATATACTTCATGGTCTTACAGTCGAAGGGGTTATGAGGTGGTTTTCAGAGCAGCTTGATTTTGAAGATGAAACAGAATACTGGGGGATAGTAGGACTTTTGCATGACATAGATTTTGAAATGTGGCCTGAAGAACATTGTGTTAAGGCAGAAGAGCTTTTAAAGGAAGCTAATGTAAGTGAAGAAATGATTCATTCTATTTGCAGCCATGGGTATGGAATATGTGTTGATATAAAGCCTAATCATACTATGGAAAAGGTATTATTTGCTACTGATGAATTAACTGGTTTAATAGGAGCAGCTGCAAGAATGCGCCCATCAAAAAGTGTTATGGATATGGAACTATCTAGTTTAAAGAAAAAGTTTAAGGATAAAAAGTTTGCAGCAGGATGTTCAAGAGATGTAATTAAAAATGGAGCAGAACTTCTTGGATGGAGTTTAGATGAGCTATTAGAAAAGACAATTTTTGCTATGAGATCCTGTGAAAAAAGTGTAAATGAATATATGAGTAGCTTAAAATAAAAGTTAGATATGTTTTATTTTCTATAAATATTATAACACAAAATTTTCCAAATTATAAGACTGTAAGTTAGTTGGAAAGTTTTATATAATTACCTTTGAGTAAAAGAAAGAAGGTAGTTAATATGAAAATTGTAGCTATTAACGGAAGTCATAAAGGAGAGCATGGAAATACTAATATAATGGTTAATGCATTTTTAAAAGGTGCAAAGATAGCAGGAGTCAAAACTGTTAACATCTTTCTAAAGGAAAAAGAGATTGAACATTGCAGAGCTTGTAAAGTTTGTTGGTTCAAAAATCCAGGAAAATGCATAATTAAAGATGATATGGCAGAAATAATTTCTTTAATGGATGATGCTGATATAGTTATTTTGGCAACTCCAATATATTTTGACAACATTTCAAGTATGTTAAATGTATTTATGGATAGACTTATGGTAAAGGCTAGCCCCTATTGGGGAAATGATAGTCAGGGAGAATGTCGACATTTAACAACTCATAAATTTCCTAAAATAATAATGATGTCTAATTGTGGTTATCCTGAAAGAGCGCATTTTCAAGTTATTTCTCACTGGATTCAAAGAGTAGCACGTAATATTAATAGTGAATTACTAGCTGAAATATATGCTTCTGAAGGAGCAATATTAAATAGCAAGCTTGACAGTGTACTAAGCTACTTAGATACTTTACAAATAGCTGGCACAGAGGTTGCGACTAATATGAGTTTAACTGAAGAAACAAAAAAATTATTGGAACAAAAATTTATTCCAGATGAAATTTACATTAGAGAAGCTAAGAAATTTGTTGATAATATGTTAAAAGATAATATTTCTTAAAAAATTAAGGGTTGTCTCCAAATGGTTTTAAATCATTTGTATGGGATGGCTCTCTTTTTACATATCATAATTAATTGGGCTTTTCCAATAAATATCTATGTGTTATAGCGTATTTAATTCTTAAAAAGAGCTTATTGCCTTTTAAGAATTAAATAAACTATTTAGCGATAAAATGGTTTATTTAGTCTTCTAATTATGAGAATATGTGGGTAAAGAAAACTTGTATACTTTCATATCATTTAAAAGGAGGAATTAAGGTGTTAAGAAGAAACCAAGTTAAAAAAGTAGTATCCCTTGGGCTTACTTTGGCAGTAACCTTAGGTGGAGCTAGTATGTTAGATAATTTTTCACAAAAAAGTTATGTGTATGCAGCTTCGGCAAGGCAAATGGAAGGTCTTGATAGAGGGGTGATTGCAACAAAGACTAGTAATGGAGTTTATATAGGTTGGCGTATGTTTGGAACTGATAGTTCTAAAATATCTTTTAATGTATACAGGAATGGAAATAAGATTACTTCATCACCAATAACATCAAGTACTAATTATCTTGATAAAGGTGGCAATATAAGTTCGAAATATTATATACGTCCTGTTATAAATGGAGTTGAAGAAGTAGCTTCAAAAACAGTTTCAGTTTCACAAAATCCATATTTAAATGTTCCAATTCAAAAACCAGCAGATGGGATAACACCTAAAGGTGAAAAATACACTTATAGCGCTAATGATGGTAGTGTTGGAGATGTAGATGGTGATGGGGAATATGAAATAATTTTAAAATGGGATCCATCAAACTCTAAAGACAATTCTCAATCTGGATATACTGGCAACGTATATTTAGATGCATACAAGTTAAATGGAACTAGACTTTGGAGAATCGACTTAGGTAAGAATATTAGAGCTGGTGCTCATTATACTCAATTTATGGTTTATGACTTTGACGGTGATGGAAAAGCAGAAGTAGCATGTAGAACTGCTGATGGAACAAAAGATGGAGTAGGAAAGTACATTGGAGATAGTAGTAAAGACTATAGAAATTCAAGTGGATATATATTAAGTGGACCAGAATATTTAACTATGTTTGAAGGAAAGACAGGTAAGAATTTATCGACTATTAGTTTCTCACCAGAGCGTGGTTTAGTAAAGGATTGGGGAGATACCTATGGAAACCGTGTTGATAGATTTTTAGGAGGGGTAGCCTATTTAGATGGAGTAACTCCAAGTCTTATTATGGGTAGAGGATATTATGAAAAAAGCGCAATTACAGCATATGACTTTAAAAATGGGAAGTTAACTAAACGTTGGAACTTTACAGCAGATGGTAGTCAAAACTCAAATTATAAAGGTCGTGGATGCCATAGTTTGAGCATAGCTGATGTTGATAAAGATGGGAAGGATGAAGTTGTTTATGGAGCAGCTACGATAGATGATAATGGAAAGGGCTTATACACAACAAAGTTCTCTCATGGAGATGCTCTTCATGTAGGAGATTTAGATCCAACAAGAGATGGACTTGAAGTATTCCAAGTTCATGAAAGTAAAAGTGGACCTAATGCAACCTTACGTGATGCAAAAACAGGAAATGTACTTACTAGTTTAAAGGTAGGAGATATAGACTGTGGTCGTGGATTAACTGCAGATATTGACCCAAGATATCCAGGGGAAGAAATGTGGGCTATTGGAGGGGTTGGCCTTTATAGTATTAAAGGTCAAAAGATATCAAATAGTACCCCATCAATTAACTTTGCAGCATGGTGGGATGGTGATTTAAGCCGTGAACTTGTAGATAGTAATAGAATAGATAAATGGGATTACAATAACAATAGAACAAGAAATATTTTAACAGCTAATGGATGTTCATCAAATAATACAACCAAGGCTACACCAGTATTACAAGCAGATATATTAGGTGACTGGCGAGAAGAAATAATTTGGAAGACTGATGATAGTTCTGCATTACGTATATACTCAACTACTGATGTAACAAATTATAGAATATATACATTAATGCATGATTCCCAATATAGAGAAGCTATCGCATCTCAAAATAGTGCATATAATCAGCCACCACATCCAAGTTTCTTTATAGGAACAGATATGAAAAGTGCACCTACACCAAATATTTATTTGACTAAATCTTTAAAAGCACATCAATAACAAAAACTAAAGACTATGTTTTAGCATTATACTAAAACATAGTCTTCTTTATTAAAAGTCAATTGTACGTGTGTTTTTAAATATAGGACCATTAACTGAATATTGAACACCTTGTACAACAACACCATCACTATATACAGATACATGGTATCCTTCAGGTTCATATTCGTTGTTAGCAAGAGAAGGAACACCAAATATATTAGCAGAATTATATAGAGAGCAGAAGTTATCACTATCTCCATAATATGCATTGTTGAATTGTTTATGGGTATGTCCAGTAAACATTATAACTTCAGGATGTCCATTTAAGGCATATTCTTTTAATGTATCAGTATTAATAAGTTTTCCCCAATCATTAAATTCACTATTAGAAGTATCTGATCCATAAACTGTATCATTTAAAGGTTGATGTAAGAAAACGAACATAGGTTTTTTACCCCTTGAATTTGACCATTCATTTCTATTTTGTCTAATAGTTTGACCTAACCAATCTATTTGTGAAGGAGCAAGATAAGCATCACATGAGTTTGAAGGTATTTCATCAGTACCTAAGAATGCAAGTCTATCATTTTTTCCATTGATATATTGCAAATCATATGAATTATTACGTGAATAATTAGTTACTCTATTTTTAGTATTTAGTAGTGACTGCATTGAGTTTGTCCAAGAATTGAAATTGTTTAAGCAAGATGAACGATCTCCTGTTTGTCCATTAACTACATATTCATGATTACCAATGTTAAAATACATAAATGGAATATCCCTTTTAGTATATGTTTTTCTAGAACTTGAATCGTAGTAACTAAAATTATTTATAGTGTCATATAGTTTTTTATATTTCCAACTCTCGCCACCATCAACTATATCTCCATTTACAACGACACATTGGTCGTTATTGTAGTATTTTGAAATACAGGTTAAGGCAGTATTTAGATTTGAATCAGCTCTCCATCCTCCACAATCATCAGATCCCATATGGGTATCAGAAATTACATCAAATTCATAGGCAAATGCAGAAGTTGAAGCTCCAGCAATTAATCCAACAGTAGTAATAGCTGCAATTAATACTTTTATTAGTTTTTTACTTTTTATCATGGTTATAATTCCCCCTTAAAATTGTTATAAGATTTTGTAAAATTTAACTGCTGAGTCAATTATACAATTATAATAAAAATATGTAAAGTATTGGGTAAAAGGGCGTTAAATTACAATAAAGTTGTAGCTTGAGGAGATAAATGGGTAAAATGCAGTAATTTTCAGTAGAGCAAGGCTATAATTGCGATTATGCAAGAAAAAGTTACATAATTTTACTAAAAAGTTTTTGCATTCCATGAAATCTCTGTTTATAATAATTTCATAAATGAATTAATTTAACTATTATGTAATTTAAAAAAATATAAAAGAGGTGTAGGGAAAATGGAGAAAGAAAATGGGGTAAAAAGATTTATTGATGAATGCTTTTCAGGAAGTAGAAAGGCTTGTGCAAGAAAGCTGCAAATTTCTGAAAGCACATTATGTAGGGTGATAAACGGAAGTAGTCATGGGGGGAGAAAATTCTTAAGCAAAGTCATTAGTTATTGTGAAAAAAACAAAATTGATTACAGAAAATATATTAGCTTTTGAAGGTGAAAATTTTGGTAATCTAATTTATGTTAGGATGTGAAAAAATGTGTGAGGTTAAATGGATTAAAATCAATACCAATATGTTTGAAAGTAATAAACTAAGGCTTATAGAAGCTATGGAGAACAAGGAGACTATTATAAATGTCTGGATAAGATTATTAGTACAGGCAGGAAAAACAAATGATAGTGGGTATATTTATTTTAGCAAGGACATGCCATACACAAATGAAATGCTGGGTATATTATTTGGAATATCTGAATCTTTAGTAGAAAACGCTTTAGCTACATTAGTAAAATATGAGATGATAGACATAAACGATAAAAATTATATAAAGATAATTAATTGGGAAAAACATCAAAATGTAGAGGGAATGGAAAGGGTACGTGAGCAAAGTAAAAAACGTATGCAAAAATACAGAGAAAAGAAAAAGAAAGAAGAATCTAAGGCAAGTGACGTTTTAAATGATGGTAGTGATGTAACTGTTACGGAGCAGATAGAGAGTAAGAAAGAGAATAAAGAATTAGATAAAGAGAATGAGAATAATATTGTAGCCATGGAAGAGGTAAAAAAGGAAAAGAGAAGAATAGAAAAAATATCTGAGGAAGCCTTAAAATTAATTGCCTACTACGAAAAGATAACGGGAAAAGTAGGCATATTTGGTCATGAAAGCATAGTTATAGCCATTGATACCTTTGGAGAAAAGTATGTAAAGATGGCCATAGATAAGGCCATGGAAGTAAAAAAGATAAATATGACTTATGTAAATGGCATACTAAGAAATTGGGCTAAAGAAGGATATCCAAAGGAGGGGAAGGGCAATGGAAAAGGAGAATGCAGCATTAGAGCTAGTGAAAAATTTAAGGACTTTAAACCAAAAGAAGCTAGAGAACTCTCAGATGAAGAACGGAGAATTGCAGAGAGTGAACTCATATAAATGCTCAAAATGCAGGGATAGTGGCTGGATATTGGTAAAAGAAGATGGAAGAGAAGTTGCAAGAAGCTGTGAGTGTAGGGAAAAAGAAAAATTAAATTTGCAGTGGAAAAAAGCAGGTATTAACTTAGAAAAATCAACTCAAACCTTTGGAAACTTTAAGGAATGGAATCAAGTTATAAAAAAGGCTAAATCCATATCTATTGCCTATGCTAATAACTTTCAAAAAAACCAACATTCAAGGCAAAACAGCATTTTACTATGTGGTCAGGTTGGAAGTGGAAAAACTCACCTAGCCATAGCTTTAGCCATTAATTTAATAAATAGGAATCATAAGACTGTGTACATGCCTTATAGAGACGTAGTAACAAAGATAAAGCAAAATATCATAAATGATTCTGTATATAAAAAACTGATCTATAAATATGCAAGGTGTGAAGTGCTTGTTATTGATGATTTATACAAGGGGAAGATAAGTGAAACAGACGTTAATATAATGTTTGAAATAATTAATTACAGGTATCTTAATTATCTTCCTATTATAATAAGTAGTGAATTTACTATAGAAAAGTTGTTAGCTTTTGATGAAGCTATAGGCTCTAGGATATATGAGATGTGTAAGGATTATTTGGTTGAGATTCCTGAAGACAAGAATATAAATTATAGGCTTAAGGCTTAAGAAAGAAGGAAAATATGCAATGAATAAACTTGCTTTAGAAAGAATATATGCAGAAAGGGGCTTAGAAGATTATAAGCTTAGAACCCTTGATGATCTATTTTATATTTACGGAGTTAAGGTTAATCAAATTGAGGGATATTTTAAATTAAAAGAGGAAGAAAAGAGTTTTTTTAATAGATTTATTATTAATTATTTTAATAGTTATGGTTTAGAAGGCAGGAATATATCCATTATAAAGGTAGCTAAGCTTAGAAAAACTTTAAGGGTTGAATTTATTGATAATGGGAAATGGAGAGTTGGAGACTTAGAGTTTGGAATTAGAAATTAAGCATATTGAATAGTTAACTTAAACCAAAAGGATGTCCATATACAAAATGGACATCCTTGGTTTATTTAAAGTGGTAAATAAGTAAAAAACAAAGCTTATTAGATAATATGTGTATTGTTTTCTATTTATGCTTAAATAACAAAAAATAACTGGGGTTGCTTTACAATATAAGGTATTATTAGTAAACTATAACCAAGGATTTGGTTGTATGGAAGTTAGCAAAGAACAATTAAAGGGGCATGTTGAAAGTATCTTACTAAGTATGTTATATAAAGCAGATAATTATTGGTATGAAATCTCAAAAGAGACTAAGAAATTAAGTAATTCATAAATATTCTTTTATAAATCAAAATTTTAAATTGTATAGAGGAAAAGTATTTTTCATATAGAGACGGAAAGGAAAAATTGATTATGAAAAAGTATGTTGCAATTATCACAGGAGGAGCATCTGGTATTGGGAAAGCTATTGCATTAGAATTTGCTAAATTAAATTATGAAATTTTTCTATTTGATAAAGATCTAGATAAATTAAATACAGTAATTAATAAAGAGTTTAAAGTTTATGATGCAAGTTATTATTGTGGTGATGTAAGTAATTCAAAAGATGTAAAAGCTGGATTTGAAAAATGCATTTCAGAATTTAAGCAAGTTGATGTGCTTGTATCAACAGCTGCTGTAATGCAAAAAGTACCTTTTTTAGAAATGGATGAAAAAGAATGGGAAAGAACAATTGATGTAAATCTAAAAGGTGTATTTCTATGGGGGCAAATTGTGGCGAAGTGGATGGTTAAAAATAATAAGCAAGGGTCAATTATTAATATTTCATGCATGAGGTCAGATTTAGCTACATCGAATTTATCAGCCTACATTTCTGCTAAAGGAGCTGTTACAGCACTGACTAAATCAATGGCAGTAGAATTAGCTCCTTATAGAATTAATGTTAATTCTATAAAACCAGGTCGTACTTTTACGGAAGGTTCAGAGAAATTTTTTAAAGATCCAGTAAGAAGAAAAAGATTAGAAGGATTAATTCCACTTGGTCACATGGCTTCACCACAAGATATAGCTAATGTTGCTGTTTTTTTAGCTTCTGATAAAGCAAAATATATGACAGGAACTGAAATTCCTGTTGATGGAGGATATCTAATTTATAAAGAATAGATAGAACATGCATAAATATCATCCTTTCAAAAGTACTTATTTATAGACCCAAAGACATTGGACAATTAATTCTGCACTTATTACAATTTACAACCCATAAGCCTCTATCATTACTTCCATAAGCACATTTTCTACAATTCTTTTGAGTTACATGATTTTCATTTATAGCCTTACCTGGGCAGTTATCAATGCATATTCTACAGCCTTTTAGACATATATCCCTAGCTGGAGGATCAGATGGTAGATCTAAGTTAGTTAAAACAGCACCAAGGGTAAGCATATTTCCGTACTTACTATTTAATAGCAATGTATTCTTACCAAGTGTTCCTATTCCAGCTAACACAGCAGCATGTTTCATAGAAAGTGTTCCTTTACCTTCCAAGTTTTCTTCATCCCAATAATCATATGGATTATCGCATGGAATTGGTACAGCAATAGCATTAGGTATTTTTTCTAGTTCATTAGAACCTAAGTATGCAATTCTATCTATTTCGGTAAGAGCTACATTATTAAATTGTCTATAAACTATTCTTGGATTTACATTTGCTAAACCTTTTGGTATTTTCTTTGCAAAAACAATAACTGATTTACAATCAGAAAATATATCTTTAGGGTGGAACCCTTCTGGTGAATTAACAAATAAGTCAACGCTCGCAACACCACAAAGATCTGCACCGAGATTTATAAAAATTTCTTTGATTTTATCTTTCATAGCCAAAACTCCCTATATAATATAAATATTTACAATATATAGTATATTGTACCATAGATATAATCTTTAAAAAGTTAATCTTTCTTAATAAAACAAGTTTTTAGGCTTTTAAGTATCCAAACCAAAGCAGAAATAAGTACTATTGCAACTGGAACTATAAATAAAACTTCTAAAATTAGATCAAAAGGAAAAGTTGTTGTTTCTGAGACAAATGAAAAGAACTGATTTTTAACATAAATAAATTCATCGGTTGAGCCAAGGACTAAAGCTAGTAACACAAGTAGGGAAAATAATTTTTTTATATCTATAGACATAATTTTTTACTCCTATTCTTAGTCTTTTGTGAAACTTTGCTTGTATTATAACATATGAACATTTTGCTTTAAATACTTAATGTTTTAATTAACTAATTTACAAATCGATGAAAAGTGGTGTTTAAATAACACTTTTAAAGCAAATTGCATATTGTCTAGCATCATAAAAGATAATATAATCAATACAAATTAGCTAAATTGAATGAGTGATAGTTATTAATATAGTGGGGGATGGAGGAGAATATAGATGAGTATTAAGGTTAATACAAAGTATGGAGTAGTAAAGGGAATGGTAAAAAAACAGGTAAGTTGTTTTTTAGGAATACCATATGCTAAGGCTCCTATTGGAGAACTTCGTTTCAAATCTCCACAGCCTCCAGAGAGTTGGAGTGGGGTAAGAGATGCTACAAAATTTGAGAAGAATCCTATTCAAGTGTCTAAAGAAAAGAATTTCAACAATTTAAGTGAGGATTGTTTATATTTAAATATCTGGGTTCCTGATACAGATAATAATAATCCTTTACCTGTAATGATGTGGATTCATGGCGGCAGTTATGCCAAAGGCGGAGGCGGTAGACAAGATTCCTTAGGTGCAGAAAGTATTTATGATGGAGAAATACTGGCGCGTGATACTGGCTGTATTATAGTATCAATTAGTTATCGGTTGAATGTTTTTGGGTTTCTTAACCTTTCAAATTTTGACTCTTATTTTGAAGATAATCTTGGCTTAAAAGATCAATTAGCAGCATTAAAATGGATTCATAGTACAATTAGTGATTTTGGAGGAGATCTTGAAAATGTTACAATATTTGGGCAATCAGCAGGAGGTGCTAGTGTACTAGCATTATTAGTAATACCTGAAGCATCACCATATTTTCATAAAGCAATTGTACAAAGTAGCTGCATAGAATCTTTCTATACACCTGAGGAAGGAGAAGAAATAGCTTCTGAGTTTCTAAAATTAGCAGGTATTGATAAAAATCATATAAAAGACTTATTAAATCTTGAATATTCAGAATTAATGGATGCAGCTATAAAATTAGATGATTATGTACATACCAATTATTTTGGTCGTTGCACTTTCTGCCCAGTGGTTGATTTAGACTTTCTACCAGTTCTTCCTTCAAAGGCAGAGTTCAAAAATATAGGAAAGCCACTCTTAGTTGGAACTAATCATGATGAAGCAAATTTATTTTCACGATTTTTTAAAGAATCAGCCTTAAAAAAGCCAACTATAACAGATGGATTATTACATAAGGTAGATGAAGTGAGACGTGAAGAGCTATTTAAGAAATATAAAAAGTATCCATCTATAAAAGCATTTGCTGAAATTACAACAGATGTCATGTACACAATACCTGAAATACGCCTTGTTGAAAAATACTGTAAGCATAATGATGTATATGTTTATCGTATGGATTATTATTCTCTTATATTAAGATTTCTTGGACTTAAGGCTTGCCATGCCGTTGAAGTGCCAATGCTTTTTGGAAATTTAGCTGCATTTAAAGTGCCAGTATATTTTGGTAGTTCTAAAAATGCAGCCGCTTTAGGGTTACGTATGCGCAGGTATTGGGGGGAGTTTGCTCATACTGGTGTCCCTACTTTAAATGGTATGAAGAAATGGGATAAATATGATTTGAATACTAGAATGACAATGATTTTTAACAAAAATGATTCTTTAATATCTGATCCTGATAAAATAAAAAGGGAAATGTATAAAGATATTAATACCTTGTTAATTTAGGAGTAATTATATGATGAAAGATAGAAGATATAGACGTACCCAAAACCAACTGAAAAAGGCAATAATAGAGCTGTTAAAAGTTAAAAATATAAATCAAATTTCTGTTCGTGAGCTATCTGAAATGGCAGATATCAACAGAGCAACTTTTTATCTACATTATAAAACTCCATATGATTTATTAATGCATTTATAGGATGAACTTTTCAATATACTTTTTTCTGCATATACAAATCATGATATAAAGGATCAATATGATTTTTTGCTTTCAATTTACAAATGCATCAGTAACAATTATGAATTGTTAATAGTACTTCTTAACCCTAATACAGGAAGCACATTTTGGGACAGGTTAAGTAACTCAATTAAGGAGCAGTATAGCTATCTATGGTCACCTCATTTAAGATCATTATCGGATAATCAAATAAAGTATCTTGGTACCTTTATCATAGATGGATATATTTCTGTAATAAAAACCTGGTTATTAAATGGAATGGAAGAATCCTCAGAAGAAATGGTTAAGTTATCTAAGAGTTTTGAATATAAAATACATGAAAAAGGATGTCCTAGATAAATAGGACATCCCTTTTAATTAAGCTACATCAAGTTTAGTAACTTGTCTCTGAGTTAAAGTAGCTCCAGATTTGCCAGTTAAGGCACCATTCTTAGTTAAGAAAATATTCTTAGCTATAATAGTATCCATTAAAGTACTTGCCTCAGCCTGAGTTATTGTTCCCTTAACCCCTTCTATACTTAGAGAAGTTTTTTGGCCATTAGCACAAACAAATGTTAAAGATAAGATATATTCCATAGATTATCCTCCTTTCTTATGATTTTAAGTTAGCTTAAGCACTAACTAAAGTTGAAGATTCTGAAACAAAGAAATCTCTAGTTTTAACATTTAACACATTTTTAATTGCAGTAGCTACATCATAAACATTTTGAGAAGCTGCATCAGTTCTTACATTAGAAAAAGTCTTTTTCTTGTAAGTAGTGTTACCAGAAGAATCTTTGCCACTTTCTATCTCTATTTGTAGAGAAGAAGAGCTAATAGTTTTAGTAACTGCCATTTTGTTTTCCCCCTTTCCTGCGTTTTCATATAAGATATATACAAAACTCACTAAAAAACCGAGTAAGCAACAAAATTTTCTTTTTTTATTAGATTCATATATTATGGATTCTGATGGTAAATATTGTGGTAGATTATTTCATGTGATAAAATGGAAAAAAACAAATATGATAAAAAATATAGAATAAGGAGAAATTTTAAATGAAGGAAAAGCTAGATAATATCCTTTTAAGTAATATGGATCCACAGTTAGTAATGTATTGTACTATTGCTAGCCTAGTAATTGGAGTGATTCTTCTATTTGTTGGATTTTATTTAAAGAAAAAAGGAAAAAAGTGGGGCACAGTAATTTCATTGATTGGAGTTTTTGGTGTTGCTATTAATGCAATTAGATTAATTTAGGTAAGCTTTTGATTATTTGACTACGAAATTATTTGATTAAATTATAAAGGGTAATAAGCATGGTTTTTGTTTATTACCCTTTAGATTATGCTGCATTATTATCATCATTATCAATAACAACTCCAAGCTTTGTAGAAATAATTGTATTAAGCTTATTAATTGATGAAGACAAGCCATTGATTTGTTTTTCAAGTCTAATAAGTAAGTAAGCTGAAACTGCTACAGGAAAACCTACATTGCCTATTAAACCTATAAAATTATTAACTTCCATAAAATCACCTCCTTAGTTAAGTTATATTATGAATTTTGTGAAAGTCTTATATTAATTTAAATAATTTTATTTAACTATGCGGTCATAATATTCAGTAATAGCTGTATCTACTATAATGCTAACGAAGGCATTTAAGTCAGGATGAATACTCTTAAGTTCATTAATCTTTCTAACAGTAGAAGCCCTTAGCATATAAGTTCTTTTTACATCTAAAAATTCTCCATCAATAGGTGGAGCAGAGCCATTAGCACCTGGTGTTCTCCTGTTATCATAAATTTCATTGGCGTTAGGAGAAATTATAGCTTCATTAGGTGTAGATATAATATCAGCATCTTCTGAAAAGTTAAAGGCTGCTACACATTTTCCTTTAGGTTCAATAAAACCATCACTAAAACATTGGTGTTCTAGCTCCTCATAAGCTAAATCATCTTTGCTCATAACAAATTCTTTTTTTCTCCCCATAAATTCACCTCCTCCTTAAAGATATATGTAAAAAAAGTAGATATTCTAATATTCTTTTATGGAAATATTCTAATATTCTTGTATTCTTAAGAATATGCTGGTAAAATGCGCCTTTGGAGAATTTTTTGCGATTATAATGAGTTTTTTTAGGAAAAGTTATATATCTTTTATGAGTAAAAAATTTTAGGAGGAGTGAATTTTAAATGGAAGATGAAATCAAATTTAGGTCAGAGGATTTTAAAAGCTATGATAGGAAGGAGATAGCTTTAGCTATTAGAAACAGCAATTATGATGATGAAATTGTTTGTTCTCTTTTGGATGAGGAAATATTAAGTGATTGCACAAGCTGCTCACTTAAAAAGATATGTAGTGATATAGATAAAATATCAAAATCCTTTAAAGAAAGGACAAGTACTGTTGTTAAGTCATTTCAATTTGAGTGAAAAAGATAATAAAATTATGAAAACATAAGAAATTGTAGAGGAAAGGCGACTTATAGAAAAATATGGGGAAAGTAGAAGAAAATTATTCAATTTTATAGTATACTTATATGTGCATTTCTATAAATGTGAAATAAAAACCACTATAGAGAATGTTTAGAAAAGAGTAATTTATGCTTAGTGTGAGAGCAAGCTAATTATATATGGGAGGAAGTAAGTTGGATGCAAAGGATGAAATTATAAATGAGTCTAGGAAATATGA
>NZ_SULK01000032.1:0-30601 GCF_007115085.1 Clostridium sp. HBUAS56017
CTGGTTTTTAACTTATTTATATCTGTTCAATTTTCAAAGACCATTTTGTTTGTCGCCCTCAAGCGACTTTCTTATCTTATCACCTATACAAACTCTTGTCAACACCTTTTTTAAACATTAATTTTTAAAAAGTGACTTGATTTGTTTAGCCGATGTACATAATGTTATCACATATACTTTTATTTTAATAATAAGCATATACACCGAGTTAGCATTAAATTATTATTTCGCCATATTTCTCACTTTTTCAAATCAATATATATATTGATACACTAGGCATAGTTTGTGCATCTTTATAATATTTATACTACTATATTTAAAATAATTTATATATCTACATCATAAATTTATATTATTTTAAACTAAAAGTAATAAACTCTAAAGAAAGTAATAAGATATTTTATGCTATAATTATACAAAACTAAATAATGTAAGGAGATTAATTATGAAATCAAAATCATTTATAAACAAATTAATGTTATCATTATTATCATTAACTATTATTACTTCACCTTTTAGCAGCACTAAGGTTTCTGCTGATTCTTATAAAGTTGTAACTTTAGGAGCTGATTTAAATCAAGAACAAAAAAATGAAATGCTAAAATACTTTAATGTTACTAAAAATGATGCAAATGTAATAGAAATAACTTCAAAAGAGGAATATGCTGCTTTAGGAAAAGTAGCTACAGCAACACAATTAGGAAACAAATCAATATCTTGCTCTTATGTTGAACCAACCAATAGTGGTGGCTTAGATATAAGCACTAACAATCTAACATGGGTTACTGACAATATGATAAAAAATTCTCTTATAACTGCTGGGATTAAAAATGCAACTGTAAAAGCCTCTGCTCCATTTAAAGTATCTGGAACTGCTGCTCTTACAGGCATACTTAAAGGATTTGAAAATAGTTCTAGCGGAGAAAAAATTGATGATAGCAAAAAAGAAGCTGCTAATAACGAAATTGTAGTTACAGGAGCCTTAGGCGACAAGCTTGGCCAAGATGATGCCACAAATCTTATAAATAATGTTAAAAAAGATGTAATTAAGGAAAAACCAAAAACTGATGAAGAGTTAAATAAAATAGTAGATAAAGAAGTTAAAGAATTTAAGGACAAACTATCAGATGATGACATAAATAATATCAAAACATTAATGTCAAAAATTAATGATCTACATTTAGACTATAGCTCAATAAAAGATCAACTTAATGATGTAACAAAACAATTGAAAGATAAATTAACTAGCACTGAAGCTAAGGGGTTCTTCTCAAAGGTTGGGGATTTCTTTTCTGGAATTTGGGATTCAATAACTAGTTTATTTTCATAAAAGTAATAATTCAAAATAAAAAAGTAAGCTATCTAAATCAAAGTTTAGATAGCTTATTTTCTAAATTAACTATTCTTCTTTCTTCTTTTCCCTGATATAAACAATCCAGCACCTGATACTAAAGCTATTAAAGTGACGCCTAAAATCATAGATAATGAATTTTTATCTCCAGTTTTTTCAGACAAGCCGCTCTTATTTCCTGTTGAATTTGTATTCATTGCTCCATTATCTGGATTACCATCTTTATTATCAACTAATTTTTCAGCTATTGTAAATTTAGTGAAATGAGATGTTTCAAATACAAATTCTGAAGATTCATTTAGGAATTCTCCTCCTATCTCTTTCCAAGTATTTGTACTTTCATCATAATAATATGCTGCTAGTTTCCCTTTATCCAAATTCTTAAGTTGATCATCTGTAATTTTAATTGATACTTTTACCTTATTACCATTAAAATCACTTATAACCTTTCCGTGTGAATTTGTTAATGATAAATCAATTATTTCTCCTATTGACTTCAATGTTGATAACAAGTCTCTATCTTCATAAATCTTTTGATCAAAACTTACTGTTCCAGTTGAAGCTAGTTCTAACAACTTGCTTGGAAGAACGATCTTTGTATTTGGTGAAGTAACAATTGAATCTCTTGATACATCTTCAATTATAGCTCTTAAATTTTCTCCGCTTGTACTTTCATATACAAATGCATTATCTCCAGCAGGTTTAATATTTTTGCTATGTGTTATTATGTGTCTATTTCCTTCAATTCTTTCAAATGAACTTTGTGATATTCTAAATGACTTCTTAGTAACATTAGATTTATTTCCTGATTTATCTACAGCATAAGCTTCTAAAACATAATCACCTTCAACATCCAACTTCTCACCATTATATTCTTTACCATTTAATAGTAATGTTAACTTAGCATCCTTGTCATCTACAGTAGCAATTGGAGTAATAGGAGTGTAATAAGTTTGTCCATCTTTAACTCCATTAATATCAACTACTGGAGCAGTAGTATCAACTTGAACAAAGGTTTTACTATGCACACTAACATTACCTGCATAATCCACTACCCTTGCATAAACAGCAGTATCATTATCTACTTCAATTTTGCCTGTATATTTAACATAGTTTGTGCCATCGAAACTATACTCTATTCTATCCACTTGATTTTCATCTGTTTTTATTTCTACTTCTACAGGTTTGTTTGTTTCTCTTAGCACATCAATGCTTGGTGCATTCGGTGCAACTTTATCTAAAATTACTTTAATATCATCTGAAACCTTATTCCCAAATTCATCTTCAGCTAATAAGCTAACATGATTTAATCCATCATTTAAATTTATATCTTTTGAAAATTCTTTCTCTAATAACCTTTCATCTGATACTGGTTGGCTGTCAAAATGTATTAAACAATCTCCATTTAAATAGAATGAATATCCAAACATGTTATCTGTCACTTTACCACTTACATTAAATTTAGAATTATTGGTATATATATTCCCATCTTCTCTTATTAATGGCAAACTCATAGAAATCTTAGGTAAAGTTTCATCATAGTATGCTTTATATGCATAATTGGCTACTATTTTTCCATCATTATCTTCTGCATATACCTTCAACAAGTTATTTCCATTCTTTACCGAAAAATCGTAAGTAAATGTTAAATCACTATTTATATTTACATCTTGTCCATTAATCTTTAGAACTTTTGCATTCTTATTTACATGTCCCAAAACTTTGTAAATACCATTTTTAACTTGGCTAGCTTTTATAAATTGAGCAAAACTCAAATTATCTATAGTAACATTTAATTTACTTAAAGAATTGCCTTTTACAACTGTCATATTCTTCACTGTACTGTTCCCAGCCTTATCTGAAACTAAAAGCTTAATTGAATTTAATCCATCTTTTAAGCTTACTTCCCCAGTTGCCTGTCCACTTTTTAGATCTAATGTAGTGCTGGAAGTACCATTTTTCAAATATCCTGTCACGCCTGTATCATCTTTTACTGAAACATTAAACTTAATACTATTATCTTCAGTAGTAAAATAAGGACTTGCGTCTCCTATATTTGGATCCACAGTAACTTCTGGATTTTTTGTATCTAAGATAACTTTATATTCTTTATCTAAAATATTTTTTCCACCCTTGTCTTCAGCCTGAATTTTAATTGTATTTATTCCTTCTTTAACATCTACTGGAGCTTCAAAATAGTTACTAGTTATTGCAACTTCTTTTCCATTAACAATTAGCTTTCCTAAATCATTACCTGCAGTTCCTTCTACAACATATTTACCATTAACTAATTCTGCCTGTCCAATAACTAATCCATCTTCCATTCCAGAAATGGCAATAGTTTTAAGATCATCAGCTTTAAGCTTTTCTGAAGCTTCTGTATAATTTCCAGCATTATCATATCCAGCTATTTGAACTGTATTGATTTCTCCCTCATTAAATGGTATTTCACTGGAATAAATACCATTAACCTCTGTTATATCACTCTCTTTAATAGCAATAATTTTCCCATCTATTGCAGCTGTAAAACTATTGTCAGGGCCTGATCCACCATCATTATCTGTTTCCTTCCACTTCAATTTATAGTGGATGCCACCTTTTGAATCTTTATATTTTTCTACACCTTCTATCTTAATTTCTGGTGCAACTGAATCTAATTTTACAGGAAGATCTAATACTTGTTCTTTACTTCCTTCAAGTTCCATGGAATTAGTTATTCTTATTTTATACTCCCCATCTTTAGCTTTCTCTTCTTTTCCTGTAGAAGAATTATATACTGTTCCATCCCACTTAGCACCATTTAAATACTTGGCATCTTCCTTACCTGAAGCATAATCACTATACATAGTTTTAACTACTCTTGGAGATACATAAAGATCCTTTATAACATTTCCATCTTTATCTATCACTTGTGCTTTTAACTCTTTAGAATTTCTTAACATGTATAAAGCGGGGAATAAATTATCCTTTATCCCATCTCCATTTGGTGAAATAGCAACTTTATCCTTTTCTATGAATAATTCATCATTCTTTATTGTTGATCCTAAATAATTATTTTTCCCATTTGAATAAGTCATTAATCCTGTTGTACCAATCTTATAATCACTGCTACCAACATACTTCGGAGCATCTACTATACTTTCCTTTCCCCAATCACCATAAAACCCCATATATGGCACTGATAGCGAAGGTTCAGCCAAATCTTCTGAAGTAAAGTGAATATATCCCTCAACAAAGTTTTCTGTAGCTACTTTGTCACTTAAATTCAATGTAGCCGTAACTTCAGCTGTAGAATTTGCTTTAACCACAACCTCATTTTTATCTAAAGTTACTCCTGATCCCTCAAGTTCAACTTCATGAATTTTATTATTATCTCCAATAACTTCACCATAAGCTTTTTCATTTTCTAGTTTATAAGTTATATCCTTTGATCCATAATTCTTTAACTCTAGATTAAATATAGTCTTCTTTCCAATTTGTTTTAATGCTGCTGCAGCTTTCCCATCCTTATAAGTTACTGTTACATTATTTTTGATAGCATTCTCTATTTGCATTAAACCAGCACCTTGTCTTCTTGTTGAATAAGGTATTGATTTACTAGAATCATACTTATCAATCATTATCTTAGCTGTATTCATAGCGGTATTTTTTGCGAATGTAACTAAATCTTTCCCTTTTAATCCAATCTTTTTCTCCTTTATTCCTTGAAGAATCAACGCTTCTGACCCTGAAGAATGAGGAGCCGCCATTGATGTTCCACTCATTACTTGGTAAGAGTTATTATTTGCTAAAGAATAAATATCTCCACCTGGTGCTGTTATCTCTGGCTTAAATTCTAAATCAGGAGTTGCTCCCCATGATGAGAACTGAGACATATCATCCTTATCTGTATTCTCAATTCCTGAAACAGAACCATCAGAGCTAAATTTAAACTCATCATCTCCAAGTTTTATATTATCCTTCATAACTAATGCATCTGCTCTACCTAAACTAAATACAGGAGAAGTAATATTTGATATTCCCATTCCAAAAGGAAGATTTCCACCTGCTTCATGGTTATATATAATTACCCCTGCAGCTTTATGAGCTATTGCATTATCATATTTACTTTGGAACGTAGTCACTCCTCTTTCAATTAATGCAATCTTTCCACTTAAATCTTGCCCATGAAAATCATCTTGTCCATCTTTTATAATACCTTTTCCACAATCAACTACCTTATGGTAATCTCCTAAAGCAGCTAAATTACTTCCTTCAATATTACTAAAAAATACTTTTCCTTTTGTCCCTTTATTTGATTCATAACTAACTTGTGGTAAAACTGTGCTAGAGTTTTCCATAGAAGCTATTGAGAATGCTCCTTTTGCTGTAGAAGGTGAACTAACTGTAGCTGTATCTTTTAATCCTGTCTCATCTGTTGGTTGTCCACTTGTGTTGGATGTTGTTGTTGTTTGCGAATTTCCTGCTGAAATAACACATATAACACCAGCATCTGTGGCATTTTTAACTGCCATATTTTCTGGATCCTCCTCTGCCGAAAAACCTGGTCCACCACCAAGACTCATGTTTATAACATCTGCACCTAATTTCACCGAATCTTCCATGGCTGCTATGATATCATCATCATAAGCAGATGGTGTAGCTGGATTGTTTGTGAATACCTTCATAGCTAAAAGCTGTGCTTCTGGAGCAACACCTTTCACTGCTTTAAAAGTACCTGTATCATTATCATCTCCATTAGCTGCAACTATACCTGCAACGTGCATACCATGTTGACTTCCATCATCAATTACATTATCATTACCATCTGCATAATTATATCCAAACGGAACTTTATCAGTAAAATGCGTACCATAATGAAGCTTGTCTATATTTACTTTAACATCTTCACCTTTTAACTTGATTTTGCTAGTATCTATTTTTTGAAGGTCTTTGTGTCTATAATCAATTCCTGTATCTATAATTGACACTACCATTCCTTCACCTTTATACCCAAGATCTTTCCAAACATCTGTTGCTCCAGTTATTTTCTTTGCAAATTCCATATCCGGCTTAAATGATCTCACTTCTGTAACTGTTTTTACCCCATCTATAGCACTTATAGCACCTATATTTTTTCTTTTTGTATTAATTGAAAAACCATTAACTAAATAACCAAAACTTCTTTTAACAGTAGTTCCAGTTATAGCTTCAACCTGACTAATAACATTGCTTTGAGACGATTTGACTCCTTCTTCTTTTTCTTTTACTGAATCAGTATAATCAGTTCCATCATCCTTAATTGCTGGTGAATCCTCTAATTGAACTATAACTCTAATGTCCTCTTCTAAACCAGAAGTTGTTCCATTTTCGTTAAATGAATTACCTTTAATGTACTTTGCTTGATTTGTTAATTTTTCCTCAAGTTGATTCTTTGCAGCTTCCTTTAACACATTTGTAGGCACTTCTTTTCCCAGTGCTGTTAATACACTACTATTCAGTATCACTGTAGTAGTTAGTGCTAAAGTAGTCATAAGAGAAATAAACCTTTTACTCTTCATTATAATCCCCCTTTTTATTCTCTAATTGTAATTATTTTCATATTGTTGTCTATTTTACATCTAATTTTTTCCCTTGTAAATATAATTTTAACTATTCTTCTTAAAAATTATATTTAAATACAAAAACTGAACTTTTTATATTTTTTTCCTTTATATTTTATTCATTTACATAGTTATACTTATTTTTTTTAATACTTTATTCTAAAAAATAAAGGATTAGTCTAAAATTCACAATAGACCAATCCTTGTTTTTTCTATATTTTGTATATTTTTATATTAATCTCTAAGTATATTTAAATCTTCTCCACTAAGAATCTTCTTCATTGTCCTCATAGAACACATTTTTCCACACATTGTGCATGATTCTTCATCATGTGGTTGTGATTCGGCTCTATATCTTCTTGCCTTTTCACCGTCAATAGCTAAGCTAAACATAGCTTCCCAATCTAAATCAGCTCTTGCTTTACTCATAGCATTATCTAAATCTCTTGCCCCTTTAACTCCTTTAGCTATATCTGCTGCATGAGCTGCAATCTTTGAAGCTATAATACCTTCCTTCATATCTTGTAAATCTGGTAATCTTAAATGTTCCGCTGGAGTAACATAACATAAAAAATCAGCTCCATAAGTAGCAGCAATAGCTCCTCCAATTGCTGATGTTATATGATCATACCCTGGTGCTATATCTGTAACTAATGGTCCTAAAACATAAAATGGTGCTCCATGACATAACTTCTTTTCTAATAACATATTAGCTTGTATTTCATTAAGTGCCATATGTCCAGGTCCTTCGATTATAATTTGTACATTTTTTTCCCAAGCTCTCTTTGTAAGTTCTCCTAAAGTAATAAGTTCCTTTATTTGACTAGCATCAGTGGAATCATTAATTGACCCTGGTCTTAATGCATCTCCCAAAGATATAGTCATATCATATTTAGAACAAATATCTAAAAGTTTATCAAAATGCTCATAAAACGGATTTTCTTTGTTATTTAACTCCATCCATGCAAACAATAACGAACCACCTCTTGACACTACACTAGTTAATCTATCATTTCTCTTTACTGTTTCAACAGCTTCTCTGTTAAGCCCTGCATGTATTGTTATAAAGTCAACCCCATCTTGACCATGCTTATCTACCACATCTAAAAATTCTTCAGCAGTTATATCTTTTAATTCTTTATCATAAAAACCTACGGCATCATATATTGGTACAGTTCCAAGCATTGCTGTAGACATCTCTACTATTTTTCTTCTCATGCCTTCAGTTTTCCCATAATTAGACAAATCCATTATAGCTTCTGCTTTCATTTCAAGAGCTACTCTTACTTTCTCTAATTCTTTATCACATTCTGGGCAATCTTTTGAAATTCCAAGATTAACATTAATTTTAGTTTTAAGCCCCTGCCCTACACCTTCAGGACTAAGCGTTTTATGATTTTTATTTGCTGGAATTGCTACCTTTCCTTCTGCAACTAAATTTCTCAATTCTCCTGCATCCATATTTTCTTTTTTTGCTACTATTTCCATTTCTCTTGTAATGATGCCTTTTCTAGCTGCATCCATTTGTGTTGTGTAATTCATAAATGAATCCTCCTCATTTTTTTCTCTATAAAAAAAAGCTTGCCAAAGCAAGCTTAAAATTACTACACAAATAATATAGTTAAATTAATATTGCTTCCCTCCGATGGCATTATCCATATCAGGTTACAAGGGTTAGGATTTTACTCCCTCTCAGCCAAATTGGCACCCCTAGCAAGTTTTCTTTATATTAATCTGATTATACTATTATTCCCTCTTCATTTCAATACATCATAAAACAATACAATTTCACTACTAACCCCCTTTAAGTCCGCATTTTACCAGCATATTCTTCAGAATATTACCATACAAGAATATTTATTCTTCAGAATATGTTCATTTTTTACCTTTATTAAAAACTTAATATTCAAATGATTACTTCACTATTATGAGATAAAACATTCTTTTGTTCATGAACATATTGTAGAAAATTAAATTATACTGTGATATTCTGAATTTATATGGATAGGAGGTATTAAACTTGAAAAGTATATATATGATAATTGCGGATGATATTAATGAATCTATACAAAAAGGCGAATTAAAACCTGGGGCAAAATTACCATCTATCAGAACTTTAACCAATAAATATAACTGTTCAAAAAATTCAGTTATAAAGGCCTATGAAACATTAAAAAATAATCATGTAATTTATTCTTCCCCTAAAAGTGGCTTTTTTATAGCTGAAACTTTAGATAGAGGTCAATTCAAAAGAGATACTATTAATTTTCACAGTGGAAATACCGTTATAGGCAATATGAATACAGAAGATTTAAAACACTGCCTAAAATGGGCTAGTGACATATATAAAAATTATTCTTTAGAAAGTGGCGTTTATGGTATTGACTCTTTAAGAGATAAATTGGCTACCCATCTTTCTAATTATCAAATATTTACCTCGAGAGATAATATTTTTATTAATATGGGTGTCTGTCAAACCTTAAGTACACTAAATGCTTTAGAATTTCCAAATAAAAAGACAACTATTTTGATAGAACAACCTACATATGCTATGTATATGGAAGGTCTAAAAAATAGTGATACACATGTAATAGGAATAGAAAGAGATGAAAATGGCATCGATCTCAAAGAATTAGAAAGGATATTTAAGGAAGAAAGTATTAAATTTTTCTATGTTATTCCACAGCATCATAATCCTTTAGGAACTACTTTAAGCAAAAATCAAAGAAAATCAATAGCTAAACTTGCTAAGAAATATGATGTATATATAGTTGAAGATGATTATTTTTCATGTATAGACGAAAATAAAAATTATGACCCTATATTCTCATATTCTGACCGTAAACACGTATTTTATATTAGTAGTTTCTCTAAAATTATGCCTTGGATGAGAATAGGATTTATAGTTTGCCCAACTTCTTTGATTGAAGCTCTTAGAAAATGTATGCATAAAATTCATTTTTTTTCATACCCTACAGCATCTCTATTATCACAAGCAACTTTAGAAATCTATCTTCAAAGCAAGCTACTTTATAAGCATACTTCATTAATAACCGCTGATTTAAAGAATAAATATAATGTTTTAAATGAAAACTTAAAATCTTTAGAATCTCTTGGTGTTGAAGTAGTTAAAGAACACTCTGGTTTTTATTGCTATCTAAAGCTTCCTGAATTGGTTAATGAAGATATATTAGTAAAGGAATTAGAAAAATCTAAAGTCATAGTTGGCCACGGGAAAAGATTTTATTTTGACGATAAATTCTATAAGAAAGGCATTAGGCTTAGCATTGCAAGTGTCAGTGACAATGATATTATAAAAGGAATTTCCATAATTGAAGAAAAGCTAAAAATGTTCATATGAAAAAGCCTTTAAATAAACTAAAAACTCTTTACTATTTAACAATACAAAAATACATCCGAGTTTATAAATTAATAAAAAGCTACCTTGTAAAAGTAGCTTTTTACCTAATTATCATATTAACTTTCTTTTGTATCGTATGCATTTATATAAAGTTGTTTTAACTCACTCATCAATGGGTATCTTGGGTTAGCTCCTGTACATTGATCATCAAATGCTTGCTCAACCATTTCATCTAATTGACCATAAAATTTATCTTCACCTACCCCTGCTGCCCTAATTGACTTCGGAACATTGAGTCTGTCTTTTAATCCTTCTATAGCCTCAATCAATAAATCTACCTTTTCTTCATCAGAACTTCCTCCTAAATGTAAGTGATCTGCTATCCTTGCATATCTCCATGCAGCATTTGGATATTTATATTGTGAAAATGCTGTTTGTTTAGTTGGAGCATCTGTAGCATTAAATTTAATAACCTCATTTATTAGCAAAGCATTTGCCATACCATGTGGCAAGTGATGAAATGCACCGAGTTTATGAGCCATCGAGTGGCATATTCCTAGAAAAGCATTAGCAAAAGCTACCCCTGCTATTGATGAAGCATGAGCCATCTTTTCTCTTGCCTTAACATTGGTTTGCCCTTCATTATAGCAATCTGGTAAGTATTTAAATACTAATCTTATTGCTTCAAGTGCTAACCCATTAGTATACTCAGATGCTAAAACTGAAACATATGCTTCTATTGCATGAACTAATACATCAATACCAGAGTATACAGTTAATCCTTTTGGCATACTCATCATAAGTTCTGCATCTACTATAGCCATGTCTGGAGTCAATTCATAATCTGCTAATGGATACTTAACTCCTGTTTTCTCATCAGTTATTACTGCAAACGGAGTTACTTCTGATCCAGTTCCTGCTGATGTTGGTATAGCAACCATCATAGCTTTCTCACCCATAGGTGGGAATTTATAAACTCTCTTTCTTATATCTAAAAATCTCATAGCTAAATCTTCAAATACAACATCTGGGTGTTCATACATTACCCACATTATCTTCGCCGCATCCATAGGTGAACCTCCACCCAAAGCTAATACTACATCCGGCTTATAGGAAAGCATAGCATCGGCTCCTGCTTTAGCTGCTTTTAAAGTTGGATCTGGTTCAACATCTGAGAATATTCTAAAATCTATTCCCAGTTCTTCTAAAACCCTAGTGACATGATCAGTATAACCTAAATCAGCTAAAACTCTATCTGTAACTATAAATACCTTCTTCTTACCTATTTCATCTAATTCTCTTAAGGCTACTGGTAAACAACCATATTTAAAGTAAATTTTTTCAGGGACTCTAAACCAAAGCATATTTTCTCTCCTCTCAGCAACACTCTTAACATTTAGTAAATGTTTAGGTCCTACATTTTCTGAAACTGAGTTTCCTCCCCAAGAACCACATCCAAGTGTTAATGATGGTGCTAACATAAAGTTATATATATCCCCAATCGCACCTTGTGATGCTGGCATGTTTATTAAAGTTCTAGCAGTTTTCATAGCTGCTCCAAAAGCATTTATTCTATCAACCGATTTAATTTGATCAGTATAAAGTATGGACGTATGACCCATACCACCTAATTCAATCAACCTTGAGGCTTTCTTTAGAGCTTCATCAAAGGTTTCAGCTTTATACATAGCTAATACCGGTGATAATTTTTCATGGGAAAATGGTTCATCAAGTTCTACTGATTCCACTTCTCCAACTAGTACTTTTGCATTTTCAGGAACACTTACACCTGCCATTTGAGCTATCTTAAATGCAGATTGACCTACTATATTTGAATTGAGCCCACCTTTTTCATTTAATATTATCTTTCTTACCTTATCAATTTCATCCCCTTTAAGTATATAAGCCCCTCTTTCGTCTAACTCTGACTTTACTTTATCATAAACTGAGTTCATAGCTATTATACTTTGTTCTGATGCACATATTACTCCATTATCAAAAGTCTTTGAAAGTAATATAGAGTTTACTGCCATTTTTATATGTGCAGTATCATCTATAATTGCTGGTGTATTTCCTGCACCAACTCCTATAGCAGGCTTTCCTGATGAATAAGCCGACTTAACCATTGCTGGACCACCAGTCGCTAGTATAATATCTGCTTCCTTCATTACCATTTGTGATAATTCTACAGAAGGTTCATCGATCCATGCTATTATTCCTTCAGGTGCTCCAGCATTAACAGCAGCTTCTAAAACTATCTTAGCAGCTTCAATTGTAGCTCTCTTCGCTCTTGGATGTGGACTTATTATTATTCCATTTCTTGTTTTTAATGCTATTAATGTTTTAAATATCGCAGTTGATGTAGGATTTGTAGTTGGGACTATTGCTGCTATTATTCCAAATGGTTCAGCAACCTTACTTATTCCGAAGGTTCTATCCTCATAAATAACCCCACAGGTTTTCATATCCTTATATTGATTATAGATATATTCTGCTGCAAAGTGATTTTTGATAACTTTATCTTCTACAATTCCCATTCCACTTTCTTCTACAGCAAGCTTCGCAAGGCCTATTCTTTGATTATTTGCTGCCATTGCCGCCTGTCTAAATATCTCATCAACCTGCTTTTGAGAAAATGATGCAAATATTCTTTGTGCTTTTCTTAATTCTTTAATTCTTTCAGTTAATTCTTGAGCATTGGTAACTTTCATATTTTTTCCTCCCAAATAAGCCAATTAATTATTATATATATTTCTTAACATAAGCATTAATTTTTAGCATTATTATTTTGTATTTAACTTATGTGTCTATTATTCATATTATTTACTACTGAACAAGAAAATATGAGTAATTATTTTTTTATTAATATACTTTTAACTAAATATGTATAAACTATTAACAAAAATTATCCAATATTATTGTACTTTATTAAATTAAAGCGTATAATTTTGTACATACAAATTTATAATAATACAAAATAAGGAGGAATTATGCCAAGCTTAATATTAGAAGGCGGAACATTTAGACCTATATTTAGTGCAGGTGTAATGGATGCATTATTAGATAATGATATAATGTTTCCATATTGTATAGGAGTTTCTGCTGGTATTACAAATGGAATTTCTTATTTATCAAAGCAGCATAAAAGAAACTTAGAAGTTCTAGAAAAATATAGATTAGATAAGAGATATTTAGGAATTAGGAATTTCTTCAAGTGCAGAAGTATATTTGGTCTTGATTTTGTTTTTAATGAAATTCCAAATAAACTTAATCCATTTGATATGGATACTTTTATGAAATATGAAGGAACTGCTCTTGTTGGAGTTACTAATGCTGAAACTGGAAAAACTGAGTATATTAATGCGAAAGAATTAGATGACAAATGTTCAATTCTTAGAGCTACCTGTGCCATTCCTCTTTTCTTTCCAGCAATCAAGGTTAAAGATGGTTTTTACTATGATGGTGGATTATGCGATCCCATTCCTATAAGAAAAGCAATCGCCGACGGTAATGAAAAACATCTCATTATACTAACCAGACCAAAGGAATATAGAAAAACCCTTGGAAAGAGCTACAAAATAGCCTCAAAGGTTATAGGGAGAAAATATCCTAATTTAATTAAGCCTTTGCTGACTAGACATGAACTTTACAATGATACTGTAAGATTTTGTGAAAAGCTCGAAGCTGAAGGAAAGGCAATAATAATAAGACCTACTATTGAACAATCTATAGAAAGCTTTGAAAAAGACATACTAAAATTAAAACAAGGATGGCAAAATGGATATGATGCTGCTGTAAATGTAATGGATGAAATAAAAAAGTTGTTCTAAATTAAGAACAACTTTTTTTTAATTCAAAAACTTATTTTACTATAACTATTTTGAAAGATACTGCTTAACTATCTCATCATACTTTCCATTATCTTTTATCTTTTTTAATCCTTCATTAAATTTCTTTAATAAATCTGCATTTTGTCCCTTGTTAACAGCGAAACCATAGTCTGCTTTAGTAACCTTATTACCAGCTATTTTTAATTTAGAACTAGTATCAACTTTAATCTTATATGCTATAACAGGATAATCTTCTAATGCAAAATCAGCATTTCCATTTTCCACTGCTTGGAACATAGATGGAGAATCTGAAAAATAATTTAATTGTAATCCATACTTATCTTTATTGTCTTCTGCAAATTTGGCACCTGCGGTTCCCTTCTTTAAAGAAGCTTTCTTACCTTGTAAGTCACTTTCTCCATTAATTGCTGTATTATTTGCATTTGTAATTATAGATAAACCTGCTTCAAAGTATGGTTCAGAAAAATCTAATGACTTTTTTCTTTCATCAGTCATACTTATACCTGCTATTGCTCCATCTAATTGATTAGAAGTAAGTCCTGGTATTATTCCATCAAAATCCATTGGTTTTAATTCATACTCAAATCCTTCTTCTTTTGCTACAGCATCTAAAACTTCTACATCAATACCTTTATATTTTCCATCTTCTTCAAAAGAAAAAGGTGCATACTTAGCATCTGTTGCTATTACGTATTTCTTATTTTCATTATTAGCCCCACATCCAACAAATAATGGCACCGACATTGTTACTGCTAAAATTGCTGCGATAAATAATTTTTTTCTCATTTTCTAGTCCCCCTTAATTAATTTAAAGAGCTTTTATTATAAAAAGCTCTTTATAAAACTTATAAATTTCTTTAATTTAGCCTATAACTTTATTTAAGAATTCTTTACACCTATCATTTTTTGGTGATTCAAAAACATCTTTTGGCGTACCTTCTTCCATAATATATCCTTGGTCCATAAATATTACTCTATCAGCAACTTCTTTAGCAAATCCCATTTCATGAGTAACAACTACCATTGTCATTCCTTCCTTTGCTAAATCTTGCATTACCTTTAATACTTCCCCAACCATTTCTGGATCTAATGCTGAAGTAGGTTCATCAAATAACATTATCTTAGGATTCATTGCTAATGCTCTTGCTATAGCAACCCTTTGCTTTTGTCCTCCAGATAACATATTAGGGTATTCATCTTGTTTATGATCTATCCCAACCTTCTTTAAAAGAGATAATGCCAGTTCTTGTGCTTTGGCCTTAGGCATTTTCTTCAAATCAATTGGCGCTAAAGTTATATTTTCCATTACTGTCAAGTGCGGAAATAAATTAAATGATTGAAAAACCATTCCTATATTTTCTCTCGCTTTATTTATATCACAACTTGGTTCTGATATATTTTGCCCTAATATATTTATAGATCCACCATCTATTACTTCAAGAGCATTTAAACATCTTAAGAATGTACTCTTTCCTGATCCTGATGGTCCTATTATACAGACAACTTCTCCTTCTTTTACATCTACAGAAATATCCTTAAGAACTTCTAAATTTCCATAATGTTTTTTAAGATTTTTAGCTTCTATTACCATAACTTAACTTCCTTTCTATATACTTAGAAACAATAGTTAATGCTGTTATTAATATAAAATACATTACAGCTATTATTGCATACATCTGGAAGGGTTTAAAGTTTTGGGCTATAATGATTTGCCCACTTTGAGTAAGCTCTCTTATACTTATTACTGTTAAAATTGATGTATCTTTTATTGTTACTATAAATTGATTTATTATAGATGGTATCATTACCTTAATTGCCTGAGGTAAAATAATTTTTCTCATAGATTTAAAATAATTAAACCCTAAACTTCTTGCAGCCTCCATTTGACCTGGATCAACTGCCATTATACCACCTCTAAATATTTCTGCCATATAGGCTCCTGCATTTAAACTTAATACTATTATACCTGCTAATTCTGGATCAAATCTTATTCCTAAAAGTTGACCAACTCCAAAATATAAGAATAATGCTTGAACGATTAGAGGTGTTCCTCTAATTATAAATATGTATACTGAAGCGATTGCTTTTAATATCTTTGACTTACTTATAGTAAATATACCAAATACTAATCCAATTATTACTGCAAATATTAGTGATACCACAGATATTTTTACAGTTACTAACAACCCATCTAATAAACTTGGCATACTATCTTTTAATAATTCTAAAAAATTCATACTTCTCCCCTTACTATTTTGAAATGTATTGATTAACTATCTCATCATACTTTCCACTATCTTTTAACTTCTTAAGTCCATCATTAAATTTCTTTAATAAATCTTTATTTTGATTTTTGTTAACAGCAAATCCATAGTTTGATATGTCAACTTTATTACCAACCATCTTTAACTTAGAATTTCCATCTACCTTAATCTTGTACCCTATAACAGGATAATCTTCTAAGGCAAAATCAGTATTTCCATTTTCTACTGCTTGGAACATAGATGGAGAATCTTCAAAATAGTTTAATTGCAATCCATACTTATCCTTATTATCTTCTGCAAATTTAGCACCTGCAGTTCCTTTCTTTACAGAAACACTTTTCCCTTTTATATCACTCTCTCCATTGATAGCAACATTATTTTTATTTGTAACTATTGATAAACCTGATTCAAAATATGGATCTGAAAAATCTAGAGCTTTTTTTCTCTCATCTGTAATACTCATTGCAGATATTGCTCCATCTAATTGATTAGATGTAAGACCTGGTATTATTCCATTAAAGTCCATTGGCTTTAATTCATATTCAAATCCTTCTTCTTTAGCTATTGCATCTAGAATTTCTACATCAATTCCTTTATATGTTCCATTTTCTTCAAACGAAAATGGAGCAAACTTAGCATCTGTTGCTATTACATATTTTTTATTTTCATTCTTAGCCCCACATCCCACTAGTAATGCTACTGACATTACTGAAGCTACTATCATCGCAATACATGACTTTTTTTTCACTTTTTTGTCCCCCTTAGTTAGTAAGAATGTAAAAAGCTTTTTATATTATCATAAAAAGCTCTTTCAAAATATATTAATAATATTTTATTATACATTATTTTACTAGTCAACAATTTATTTAAATTTATTAATTAAATTTGTTTTTTTTAATAATAAAATTAAACTTTTTTACAAAACTAGTATATTTTTTTTATTAAATTCCAAATATGATAATTACATATTATTATTCTTTTTAACATATTACTCAATGAATATTTTAAATGTTTTTCTATAATTTTATATCTTTATTTTTAAGTCTATTATTAGTTATTGTACCAAGTACCGTATATATTACTGCAAAAAGAGGTGTTCCGATTAATATTCCTAATATTCCAAAAGTACTTCCCCCTACTGTTATCGCAAGTAATACCCATAAAGCAGAAAGCCCAATTGAATTTCCTACTACCATAGGATAAATAAAATTACCTTCTATTTGTTGAATAACTATAATAAGTACAATAAACCACAACGCCTGCATAGGATTAACTATTAAGATAATGAATGCGGTTGGTATTGTTCCTATTAGAGCTCCAAAAATTGGTATCAATGCAGTGATTGCAATTATAGTGCTTACAAGTATGGCATAAGGCATCTTAAATATTATCATACCTATGAAGCATAACCCACCAAGTATTACTGCTTCTACACATTGTCCAATAACAAACTTAGAAAACTTATAATTTGATATTTCAGCTACTTTAAGTATCTTAGAAACCTTATCCTTTTCCATAAAAGCATATAACAATTTTTTAGTTTGCATCGATAACTTTTCTTTGCTAATTAGAATATATATAGCTATTAATATTCCCATAAAAACATTAAAAATAGCTGAAGTAACCCCTACAGTTATACTTAATATTTGTGAAATTAAACCACCTGTTACTTGTCCTATTATATTTAAAATGTTGGCCCCCATTGATGATATCTTTTCTGAAACCTCATTAAATATTTCCGTTGAGCCCATGGAGCCCATATATGTTGAAACGAAGTCTTGCAAAGATTTTACATAGCTTGGAATATTTTTAACTAGCGTTGAACCACTTTCAATGAGCTGTGGAATAACAAATAATATTATACCAACCGTTGTGCCAATAATTACAAACAATGTAATGATTATTGCTAACGGTCTTTTAATTCCATCCATATTTTTAATTTTAGCTTTTTCTAGAATCTTACCTATAACATTATCTTCAAAAAATTTCATAGGTAAATTTAACACAAAAGCAACCCCCATACCTATTAGAAACGGTTTTATAATTCCTATGCCTACATTTAATAAATTTCCAACAGTATTTAGATTCATAAAAATATATGCTACTATTATAATACATGTCGCCAATATTAAATTCGATTTAAACTTCTGATCCTTAAAATAATTCATTTCTTATCTCCTTTTTAAAAACATATCTTCTTAATCCACCATATTTTAACTTATCAGCTTCTATAGTATAATTTAATGATTTAAATGTATTTACACTATAAATATTATATGGAGATGCTGTAGCACTTAAAATTTTCATATTATTTTTTATAGCTTCTTTTTCTAATACTTCACAAATTTTTTTCTGTAATCTATTACCTCTATATTTTTCACTTACTAAAGTTGATTCAATTTGTCCAACTCTTAACAATTCTTCCCCTTCTAGCATTAAATCATAACCATAATTATGATTATCGTATCCATATTCACAATATACTCCCATAGCAATCAACGAATCATCATCTAGAAGGCACCCTAATATCTTTCCATTTTCCCTAATGCTCTTCTTAAATTCCTCTTTACTTGAAGGTGAATACCATTCTTTTTCCTTAAGTCCTTCCATTATTTCATCTTGCAGGTCCATTATTTTATCTAGATAACTCTCATCAAGGATCTTAAACTTTACACTAATCATACTTCCATCCTTTTCTCTAATTTCCAACTCAAAACTCATAAAATCCCTCACTTATTTAAATAATACTTATATACTATCATAAATAGGCAAAAAAAAAGAAGAGTAAATTTAAATTCACTCTCCTTTTAAATATATATTTTATGATTGAAATTGTTCTTCTGTTTGACCCTTTTTCTCTAACTTAAATCCACTCATATACATAGCTTTTATAAATAGAAATCAAACTACAGATACTACCATTATAGTGATTTTATTCACCTTGGAATCCATTACATTTATTACCTTACACTTATACTTTTAAATTCAAATCTATCACTTCTATGATGTGATTTTGAATATTCATATGGCTGTCCATTATCTAAAAATGCAATTTGCTCAACCTCTAGTATTGGAAAATTCTCTGCAATTTCTAAATTTTCTTGTTCTAATTCATTAGGTAATAATGCTCTCACAGTTCTGTGAGCACTTTTTATTTTAAGTTTTAATGTTTCTTCTATGTATTTATAAATTGAATTTCTTAACACATCTTTTTTAAGACCTGGAATTATATCGATTGGCATATAGGTATATTCAATTACATATGGATCATTATCAGCATATCTAACACGACATATATAGTAAACAAATTCATCTGTTTCCATCTTTAATTTATTTGCAATCTCTTCTGTTGGATTAATTACTTGAAATTCAATAATCTTTGAAACTATTTCTTTATTTTTAAAATTTCCAGAAAAACCTGTGAATTGACTTGATGCACTTACATCTGAAACTTCGTTATAATCCACATCTTTAACAAATGTTCCTGATCCTCTTCTTTTTACTACTGAGCCACTCATTACAAGTTTATCCATAGCCTTTTTTATCGTTATTCTACTCACACCATATTGTACACACATTTCTTTTTCTAAAGGTAATTGATCATTTGGCAAATATTCACCACTATTTATCTTATGTTGTATATCCAACGCAATTTCTTCATATTTTAACATCTCAATTCCTCCTTATATAAAATGGCTTTTACTACTTACATATAATATACTTTTTCTTAAATAACATTATATCATTATATTTGGATAATTAAATATTATTGTCAATATTTATAAACTCAACATATACATATATTAACTAGCATTAAAATTAAGGAGACTATATGGATACGGTTCCTGATAAAATTGCCGAACTAGAAAAACTTATTGGTAAAACTCCACTTATTGAAATCGATTTTAATTATAAGCATAAGGAATGTAAAATCTATTCAAAACTTGAATACTATAATTATACTGGAAGCATTAAAGATAGAATGGCTTTGTACATATTAAAAAAAGCCTATAACAAAGCTCATATAAAAAATAATTATACTATCATCGAAGCAACTAGTGGAAATGCAGGAATTTCTTTTTCTGCCATTGGTACTTATCTTGGAAATAAAGTTGAAATATACACGCCAGATTGGATCAGTGAAGAAAGTAAACTGATATTAAAAAGTTTTGGAGCGAAACTTCATTTAATTTCTCAAAGTGATGGTGGTTTCTTAGAATGTATAGTTCAAATAATAGAAAGAGCTAATACAAATAACAATATATTCCTACCATCACAATTTTCTAATGAAGATAATATTTCTGCTCATTATTTATCAACTGGTCCAGAAATACTAAATATCCTTCTAAAAAATAATATATCTCCTTCTGCCTTTGTTGCTGGTGTTGGTACTGGCGGAACTTTAATGGGAGTTGGGAAATACTTAAATGAATATAATAATTCAATAAAACTCTACCCCATTGAACCATTAAATTCTCCTATTCTTTCAGCTAAAAAAGAATTTTGTAAACATAGAATTCAAGGAATTGCAGATGAATTTATTCCGCCATTATTAAAACTTGATAAACTCCATAAAATTATTTCAATTGATGATGGAGATGCAATAATAATGGCACAAATGCTGGCATCTAAGCTAGGTTTAGGAGTAGGCATATCTTCTGGTGCTAATTTTTTAGGATGTGTAAAAGCTTTAGATATATTAGGATCTGATGCTGAAATAGCTACTATTTTCCCTGATGATAATAGAAAGTATCTTAGGTCCTATTTAGAAAAAACAGAGCCTCCCCAAAATAATTTTTTGTCACCTTCCATTGAACTTATAGGAATTAAAACTCTTATTTAATATAAATAAAAGAACTCCATTGAAGGTTTCTTAACCGCCAATGGAGCTTTTTTATTATAATAACTTATTAATTAAATTCATATGCTACATCTTCTGCTCTATGTGCATCAGAACCATATACTTCTGTAATATTATATTTTTTTATTAGTTCCATCAATATTCCTGAAGGATACTCTTCTCTGCAATATTCTTTTCTTATTCCTGCTGTATTATGATCTATTTCATAATTTCTATCCTTTATCTCTTTTACTATTTCCTCAAGAAGTTCTCTATTTTTATATTCAAATGGAAATTCTTTATTAAATATTCTTACTAAGGTAGAATGTCCTATCCTTTTCGGTTTAAATATACCCATGTCTGATTTTATAGATTTTAATAAGGTCTGAAAATATTTATCATATAACTTTTCTAAACTTCCAATAGCCTCTATAACTTCATTAAAAACTGCTTTATTATAGTCTATACAATAATATTTACTATCAATTTTCAAAAAATGTACTGAAAGTATACTATCTTCTATGTTCATTCCATACTTATATAAAATTTCTCTAGTCTGTTTTTCAAGTCCTTCAATATAATCTATCTCTGTGCCAATATTTATTTTAATCTTTCCTCCATATTTTTTTTTAACCTGCTCTAATTCTACTAAGTATTTAATAAATTCCTCTTCCTTTGGAGAACTTTCTAATATTATTTTTTCATCTATAAATCCTTTTGGTAAAGGCATATGTTCTGTAAAAGAAATTTCTTTCAACCCTTTTTCTAAAGCTTTTTCCACATATTTATCAAAACCATCATTTGTACCATGTGGACAATAAGGCGAATGTATATGACCATCTCTCACTATCTTATTTACTTCCATACACTCAAATCCTTTCCTTTAAACTTTTCTTCTAGCCTTATCCTTATATTCTCTATATATTTTATACTAAAAGGCAGGTATTCCTCAATTTTATTAACATATTCTTCAGAAAAAAAATTTTTACTCATTACTATTGAAAATAATATTAACATTACACAATTGTTTTTTATTAATTTCTTCAAGTTTGTTTTATTATTTAAAACACTATGTCCATCTATAAAATCAATGGTAAAATTCAACAGTTTATTTGCTAATCTATCTAAGCAATATTTATTAGCTAGCTGCGACATTATAGTCATATGATTATTTTTTAGATCATTCTCAATATCTTGAAGATCATCCCCTATTTGAAGTAAGAATCCATAACCTAGGCAGAAGTCCTCTTGTTCTTTTGATAGTTCTCCATTTATTAAATATCCATCTACTAAAACTGATGCACTTCCTTTCTTGATAGAAATTCCAAGTATATCATTTTCATAAGGAATTGTTACATTTTCTTGCTGCTCTAAACTATTTATTTGTCCCTCTTGTATATTTATTAGACTATAATAAACCTTAGTATACGTTTTTCTATCAAAAATCATCTCTATACATTCAATCATTTTATCTATCTTTATCTCATTATCTGTAATATCCAGCCGTTTCCCTCCCTTTAATCTATTAAGCAGTCTATCATTAAATTTTATCTTATCTATCATACTAACATTTACATCATCTAAATAATTATCAGTATATGGATATAACATACTATACCCATATACTGCTTTATTAAACTCCACTTTATTAAAGAAAATAGCTTGAAGAATATTAGCAATCCATACATTTCTCGTCGCTTGTCCAATGCAATATATACTTATATCATTGTCAAATTCTTTTGCCATATTTATAAATTTTTTTGTACTTTCTATCATGCCATCCCTTACATGCTCATCCATATACTGCAGTTTAAAAATCGGGTCATTTTTTATATACTTTTTAAGTAACTTCTCGCCTTCCTTACTCCATTCTTCAAAATTTTCTTTTCCCATTGGTTTAGAATCAATATAGCTACTAACCTTTTCCCAAATAACATCAAACTGTTTCTCTTTTTTCACTTTATCTGATAAACTTATTTTTTCTATATTAAAATTGGGCAAACTTGATGAACTCCACCACTTTTCTCGTAATAAATCATAATTCATATCAATTCCTCTAATATCTCTTTTTTAATCAATTATTATATTATTCTTATGTAAAAACAAGAAACTAACTAAGTTTCTTGCTCTTCCAATATTTTGCTATCATAAGGTTTTGCCATTATACTAACTTTTCCTTCTAATACTTTTATTATTTCATCTTCATTAAGCCTATTTACTAACTTCTTATTATCACCTATCCTAAATTCCAACTTCTCCTCCTTATCTGAAAGATTTAATACTACATATATATTTTTTCCATTATATGACCTCTTAAAGATAAGTTGAAAATTTTTTGTAACTATCTCAGAAAAATCTCCATTTCTTATAACTTCTAACTCTCTTCTCAATTTGCCTAACTTCTTTATATGCAAATATAGTTTTTCATTTTTATTTAATATATTATTGATATCAAGACTAGGTCTCAAATCATCATCCAAGCCATCATGCTTTATGCCTTCTAATCCCCATTCACTTCCATAGTAAATCGAAGGAATTCCTGGCATACAGTATAATAAAGTATATACATTGTACAAATGCTTCTTATCTTTTAAAGTGCTAGCTATTCTATTAACATCATGATTGTCGACAAAATTATAAAGATGTAAGTCTTTATATATTCCAAAATTCCCATGCTGTCTATTCATTGAATATGCTATTTCAAAATAATTCTTTTCATTATGTGAAGAGTAAATTCCTTTGTAACATTCGTAATTTGTCACAGAATCTAGCATTTTCTCATTTGCCCATAATTTATAATCTCCATGTATAACTTCCCCCATTAACCAAAAATCATTTTTCTTACTTTTACAAAAAGTATTCAAACATTCAAAAAAGTTTCTATCCATATAATCCGCTGCATCTAATCTTAAGCCATCAATTTCAAATTCTTCTATCCAAAACTTAATAACCTCAAATATATAATCCATAACTTCTTTATTCATAATATTTAATTTAACTAAATTATAATGACCATTCCACCCTTCGTAGGTAAAATCATCTCCCATAGGGCTTTTTTCATTGAAATTTACATTCTTAAACCAATTGATATATAAAGATTTTTCTCTATTCTTTTTAAGATCTTCAAAGGCCCAAAATTCTCTTCCAACATGATTAAAAACCCCATCTAAAACTATCTTTATATCTTCCTTATGAAGTTCTTTACAAACTTTTTTAAAATCTATATTAGTTCCCAGTCTTTTATCTATCATAAAATAATCCTTTGTATCATATCCGTGTTCACTTGATTCAAATATAGGACCAAAATAAATAGCATTAATAGAAAGCTTTTTTAAATGTGGTATCCATTCCAATACTTTATTAATTCTATTTACTGATTTCTTTTCATTATTAATCTTTGGTGCTCCACAAAAACCTAATGGGTAAATATGATAAAATATACTTTCATTAATCCATTCATTCATTTTTTTCCTCCCTTATCTAAACACTTTTTAAAACCAACTTAATTGTTCTTCTTCATAATATTTTTTATAACCCTTTATTATATCTTTCATTTTATAACATATTCCATATTTATTACATTCATTAACAAAAACTTTCCATAAAGAATCAGCCCATTTTGATCTACACTCATAGTCATTTCCATATGTATCAATATATTTTTTTACAAGTTTTTCATCATGAAAAATTTCAGCTAATTTTTCGTAATAATATTGTCTTTGATAGTTTCTCAATGTTACCCCAATTCCTGTAGAATAAATAAATTTTGCTCCAGACTCATAAGCTTTTTTCACTATATTCTCTATATTCTCTGCATCATCATTAATAAAAGGTAATACTGGCATAAATAATACTCCAGTATAAATTCCACTTTCAGCTAACACTTTTATAGCATCAAATCTCTCTGAAGATGAGCATACATTAGGTTCAATTTTTTTACATAGTTCATCATCATATGTTGTTATTGTTATTTTTACTATTACAGGAGAATGTTCTTGTATCTTTTTTAATATATCTATATCTCTTATAATTAATGAACTCTTTGTCGCAATTGACACCCCAAAATTTAATGTATTTATTTCCTCTAATGCCGATCTAGTTAACTTTAACTTTTTCTCATATGGGTTATAAGGATCACTCATTGCTCCTGTTCCTACTACGCCTTTTCTTTTTTCTCCTCTTAATTCCCTTCTTATTATATTTATAGAATCCTTTTTAACTCTAACCTTTTCAAAATTACTAATCTTATAACAATCACTTCTGGAATCACAATATATACATCCATGACAACATCCCTTATAAATATCCATATTGTAATTTACTCCAAACCATATGTTATTCTGACTATAATTTGATATTATATTTTTTGCAGCTATATATTCCATTTCTACTCCTAATCCTATATTGACACAACCTTTTTGCCTACTTCAATTTATACAGTCTCAATATATTTCTTATTTTTCTATTTAATTATGTATTTTGACTAATAAATACATATAAATTATGTTTAGTATATTTCTTTACACTTTATTTACATAACTGTAATAATAGTGTATACTTTTGCTTGGGAAGTTATATAAAATTAGGGGGAATTTGTTATGAAAAAAACCTTATCATTACTATTAGCTTTTTCAATTTTTCTATTATGTGGATGCGGGAAAATTGATAAACCAACTTCTGTTGTAAATGATTATTTTAATAACATTAAATCAGCAACAAATTCTGAATTAAGCAAAGAAATTGTTCCATTAATTGCAGACAGTAGTAACGACTCATTGACTAAAGAAACAACAGATATTTTATCTGACGCCTTATCTAAACTTGAAGTAGAAACAACAGATGAGTCTATTGACTCAAACTCTGCCACAGTTTCTGTAAGTGTTAAAGGTATTTCTTTATCTTCATCAATGAAATACTTGTTAGATAAAATTGAGTCTACTCCTGAATTACGTTCTTTAAATAAAGCTGATTTAAAAAATAGGATTACTGAAATTCTAATCGAGGGAATTAAAAATTCAGAACCAGAAGATCGTAAGGGAACATTAAACTTATCAAAAGAAAATAACAAATGGATACTGAACACCAGTGATGATGATTTCAATAAAGTAATATGGGGTGTTACAGAATCTCAACTTAATTTGTTAAAGCACTAACATTAAATAAGGATACTAATCTTTTAAGACTAGTATCCTTATTTAATTTGGGGAAACCATGCTTAAAAATTTTCTTTGATCTACTTCTTCTTTTAACAATCTCTCATCTAAAACCCATTCTTCACCAACTAGGGCAACTTTCCAATATTCAAATATCCTTTTTCGATTAGTATCACCTTCAACAATTTCTCCTGTTATATCACTTATTTTATAATCAATCATTGAAGCCTCAATATAGAACCACATATAATCTTTTTTATAATTATATTTAATCATTCCTACAGATCTAGTTGTAATTAATCTAATCTTGCTTAGTATGTTAATACTATGCTCTTTTTTCATATAGTCTATTTCTTTTTTATATTCATTATAAATACTTTCACTTATGTAATCTTTTGCAATATCTATATTACGCTTAGTCCACGCCTCTTGAATCTTATAAAATATTTCCTCAGTTCTATCTTCAATATCTACATAGTTCCAATCACAAAAATATTCTTCAGAATCTTCAATAAGTTTTACCTTTTCTTCAATATCATTATCAATGCACGCTTTATATATAACTAATTCGCCACCAGCTAAAAAAATTATAATTGTCCATGAAATTAAATTTCCTATATTTGAATCTTCACTCCAATTATTTTGTTCCTCATCTACTTTTTGAAAAGATCTAGATAATATACTGTTGTCTATCCTAAAAAAATATATAATTGATAATTGTAATAATATACAAAATAATAACGGAAATAAGAATTTTAATTTCTTCTTTACTTTCAAAACTTTTTCTCTCCTTTGCTTAAACCTTTAATACGTCTATTGTATGAAAAATAGTTTATTAAAACTGAATATTTTAATACTTCTAATAAGAATCTTTGCTTCATTATTGGCCTCTACTATTAAATTTTCATCTTATCAATTTAATCATATCCTATATTATACCATAAAATATAATTTTTAGAATAATTTATATTCCCCACTTACTATATATTTTAACTTTTTTTACTATTATTAACGATTTATTAATAGTTTATCTACACATATTCTTATCTCTAATGTTATATTTATATTATCCAAATTATATATTAATTGGATATACGTTGAAATAACATTTATATTAAGGAGGACTTATAATGACTAAAAAATACAAAGTTAATGAAAATACTAAAGTATATTTCGTAGGTGGTGGACTTGCATCTATGGCAGGAGCAATATTCCTTACTCGAGATGCTAGAGTAAAGGGCGAAGATATCACAATTTTTGAAGAACTTAACATTGATGGTGGTAGTTGTGATGGGTCTGGAAATGCTGAAGATGGATATATGATTAGAGGCGGAAGAATGATCAACTATGAACATTATACAGCTATCTTAGATATGCTAAATTCAATTCCATCTTTAACCGATTCTCAAACAACAGTTAGGGATGAAATATATAAATTTAGTAATGAAACAAAAACTTGTTCTCATGCACGTTTAATTGGTGAAGATCATAATATACTAGATGTTAGCTCATTAGGACTAAATAACGATGATAGAGTATCTATGGTGAAATTACTTCTTGCCGACGAAGATAAACTTGCACCTGTTAGAATTGATCAATTATTTTCACCTCATTTCTTTGAAACTAATTTTTGGTATATGTGGGCTACAACATTTGCCTTTCAACCTTGGCATAGTGCTTTTGAATTTAAAAGATATGCACATGCTTTTATAAACGAAATGCCTAGAATTAATACATTGGCAGGTGTACATAGAACCCCTTATAATCAATACGATTCAATAATATTACCAATACAAAAACATCTTGAGAAACTAGGTGTTAAGTTCCAAAACGCAAGTAAAGTAGTTGATATTGATTTCAAGGAAGAAAATGGAGAAATGACTGCAAAAGCAATTCATCTAATTAGAAATAATAGGGAAGAAATTATTTCTGTTAATGACAATGATCTTGTATTTGTTACAAACGGTTCTATGACTGAAAATGCAACTATAGGAACTATGGACAAGCCAGCTCCTGCTCCTACAAAAGAAGGAAATGGTTGTTGGGCCCTATGGGAAAATTTAGCTAAGAAAACTCCTGAGTTCGGTAATCCAACTCCTTTCTGCAATAACATTCCAGAATCAGTATGGCAATCATTCACAGTAACTTTAAAGGATAAGAAGTTCTTAAAAAAATATGTTGAATACTCAAGCAACAAACCTGGAACAGGTGCTTTAATGACATTTAAAGATTCAGGATGGTTTATGAGTATAGTAGTTCCAAAGCAACCCCACTACATTAATCAACCAGAGGATGTTGAAGTATTCTGGGGATATGCACTTCACCCTGAAAAACCAGGTGACTATATTAAAAAACCAATGCTTGAATGTACTGGTGAAGAAATATTTATGGAACTTTGCTATCAACTTGGATGGATTGATGAAGCATCTGAATTCCTTAAAACAACAATTTGTTTGCCATGTATAATGCCTTATATTACAGCTCACTTTATGACTCGTAATAAAACAGATCGTCCATTAGTTATTCCAAAATGCTCAACTAATTTAGCATTTTTAGGACAATATGTGGAATTACCTGATGTTGTATCATTCACAATAGAAATGTCTGTCCGTACAGCACAAGAAGCTGTTTACACATTCTATGACTTACATGATACAAAGATTATTCCACCTTTTTACAAAGGAGAAACAGATTTAAAAGTTCTTCTTGGTGCAGCAGCCGCAATGATGAGTTAATTTTAAAGACCAGTGATAAAATAATGATATGCTCCCTTTATAGTAGACAGTTAAAATAAAAAACTGTTGCTATGAAGGGAGCATTATATCATGGGAAGAAAAGTCAAGGCATCACCTGAAATTAAGATAAAAGTTGTTAAGGAGTATCTAGCAGGAGAAAAAAGTGTAAAACAAATAGCTTGTGAATTACAAGTTAATTGTCATTCAGTGGAAGACTGGATACGCAAGTATAAATCTTTTGGTTCAGAAGCACTAATAACTAAGAACAAAAATACTTGTTATCCTCCTGAGGTTAAAGTTAAAGCTGTAACTGATTACATTAACGAGAAAGGATCTTTGTATGATATTTGTATTCTCCATAATATATCATCTCATTCAGTTCTCATACGTTGGATAAAAAATTATAATGGTCATAAGACATTTAAAACTCATAATACACAAGGAGCTACTATTATGACCAATGGAAGAAAAACTACTTATGAAGAAAGAATACAAATTGTTGCATTTTGCATTTCTAACAACAATGATTATAAATTAACTGCTAATGAATATAAAATTTCATATAATCAAGTTTATACTTGGGTAAGGAAGTATATTGCGAATGGCGTTGACGCGCTAGTCGATAGACGCGGTAAGCATAAATCATTTGAAGAATTAAGTGAATCTCAAAAAATTTCTGCACAATTTAAGATTCTAGAAGCAGAAAATAGACGTTTAAAAATGGAGAATGATTTCTTAAAAAAATTACAGGAGATAGAAAGGCGGTAGATAAATCAAATGTTCCTCAAAAGAATAGGTACATTGCAATAAAAGAATTACATGAACTTGGATATTCAATATGTGATTTATGTAAGTGTGCAAAAGTTACACGTTCTGCTTATTATAAGTGGTTAAATCACAAACTAACTTCAAGAGATAAAGAAAATGCTGTTATTTTAGATGAAATTCTAAAAATCTATTCAGAAGTCAACGATATTTATGGATATAGACGTATAATGTTAAATGTTAATAGGAGATTGAATTCGAGTTTTAATCACAAGCGTATTTATAGACTTATGAGATCTATAAAACTTACATCCGTAATTCGTAAGAAAAGAAGAAAATATATTTATAGTACTCCGCAAATTACAGCTAAAAATGTATTGAATAGAGATTTTATGGCAAACAAACCTAATGAAAAATGGTTAACTGACGTTACGGAATTTAAATTAACTAATGGAAAAAAAGCTTACTTAAGTGCAATATTAGATTTAGGTGATAATAGTATTGTTTCTTATGTACTGGGTTATTCAAATAATAATAAATTGGTATTTGATACCCTCGACAAAGCTATTGCTAATAATCCAGCTGCTGAGCCACTATTTCATAGTGATCGCAGTTTTCAAGTGTGACAAGAAGTTGCGTGATACATTGTCGTTAGACTACCCCATCCATTCGGGGTAACTCTATCGTGACTAGCGTGAA
>NZ_SULK01000033.1:0-29768 GCF_007115085.1 Clostridium sp. HBUAS56017
AATCTGCTGAATCTTCAACAATGTTGTTTAACCATTCTAATTCAGTGTCTGTTCCTTTATATTCTTTATATCTTATGTTAAGTCCATAAAGTACACCTTTATATTGGGTATGAAATATATTATATAGATTTTCAGTTAATAGTGTGTTAAACGTTTCTACTATTGATGGATTACTTTTTGAGTTAATATATTGTTCATAATGACTGTTTCCTAAATTAAATAATAACTGTGTAAATGCTGATAATGCTTTTGCATATACATTAATACTGGGTGTGTCTGGAATTATTGGCATAAACTAACCTCCTAAGTATAGATAAAATTATTGTATACAAGAAAATAATATTTATACATATTGTTATGAAGTAAACATGAAATTATATTTTCCTCAAAAGGTAGGTGGTAAGTAGGTAAAATCTTGATTGTAACCTTCTTTTTTTGTTTATCTAGTAAAATTAACTAATTTATGGTATTATTTAAATGTGACTAACCAAAAAGAACTCATATGTGAGAAGGCATCTCATGAGTTCCTTTAATAATAAATTATAGTATTTGATATACCTCTATTGTATCATAAATACTATTAAATTTGAATATACTGGAGGATAATAAATGAATAAAGAAGAGTATAAAAAGATTGTTGGAAATACTTTGGAATATCATTTATCGGGGCATAACCTACAACATATTATTAATAGTTTAAAGAAAAGTGGAATTGCGACATATAATGATAGTGCTGAAAAAGGTGTAATAATAGAAGCTTCAGATAGTAAATGGGATAGAGTAAAAAAATGCTTAGAAAAAGATGAAAGCACAATTTATGAAATAGAGAAAATGTATATAGATAAATCATATAGATATTCTATATTTTTTCAATGTGATAAATTTGATTTAAATGATAAACTTTCTAAATATATAAATATAAAAAGTTTTAAAGTAGATAAACTTCAAGAAATAGGAGATTTCTTACTTCCAAGATATTTCGAAAATGAGGAAATGATAGTATTTATTTTTTATAAGGTTATTAATCCGTATATAGCTAAAATTGATAAAAGTAAACATGTTCTATATAATACATTGTGGATTTATCATAAGGAACTAAACATATTAGAACATAGATTTGATATATTAGGATTTAAGTCAAATGATGAGTTTTATCATACAACTTTTAATGCACAGTTAGATATACTAATTCAGGATTTTAGAATAAAGGCAGAAGAATTTAGGACAAGTACTTTAATAGAATATATTGTTGATAATAAAAAAAGAGAAGTTCATGAAATATCTAAATATATGGGTTTAAAAGGTAATAGTTCGGCTAAACTTAAGGTAGGAAATAATTTAGTTATGCCATTTATTGGAGATTTAGAATTAATAATGAGTAAGTATGACGAGTTGCTTGAGAAAACGAGTGATACAAAAAGAATAAAGGAAATTTTACAAAAGTACATAGTTGAAACAAAAGAAAACGCAAATTATAAATCAAGGTTATTAGCATGGTATAATTATAATGAAGATAAGTATTTTTTAAATGTTAATATAATTTTTAGCTACAGAAATAAAAAATATGATCTTTTTAACTTTCTGGAACCTAAAAAAAATAGTATGGAGTTGATGAATTATGCAATCCAATATATATGTGGTATTAGAGGAGATATCCCAAATAATAAATAGTGAAAAAGTTAAAAAATTGAATAACTATTTATCTTATAATAATGGCTCCTATATCTCCACAAATGAGTTAGCTAATAAATTAAATATTAGATATGATGATGCTAAAACTATAATTAGAATTTTATTAAGAAATGATATAGTAGAAGTGAATTATAAAGTATACTGTGATGATAGTATAGATATGAGTAGTGAAGTTATATATGATAACATAGAAGATGTACCTAATGAAGTATGTGATAATTGTGAAAAAAGATGTTCTATATTAAAAAATTTAATTATTATATACAAGATAGAGTACGAAGATGAGGATAAGAATGAATAACATGAACTTTGAATCTGATGAACAAAGAGCAGAATTTGCGTTTGATGTTTTTGAAGAACTTAACGAGAATGATCCTAAATTGCTGACTAAAGTACTTCAAAAGAGAAGTGGAGTAAAATTAAATGAATTTAATATTCTCTATGATGAATTTATTAAAATGCATGAGAATCCAAAGAATTATATTGGAGTAAAACCTAAAACAAAAGGAAACATTCTTGAGGAAATTATCAAAATGATAACAATACATACTAAAATTTTTGATTTATATGAAAATGTTTCAAGTAATTCAAATGAATATGATATTATTTTAAAGCCAAGTGAATTTGCAGAAAAAACATATAATGCCATTCCTCCTATAGTATACCAGCCTATTATATGCGAGTGTAAAAATTATACAAAAACTATTGACGTAACATGGATTGGAAAATTGTATTCATTATTATCATTATCGCGAATAAAAGTAGGAATTATTTTTTCTTACGAAGGAATAACAGGAGAAAAATCATGGGAAGATGCAAGGGGATTAGTAAAAAAGATATTTTTAAAAGATGATATTGCGATAATAGATATTGGAAAAAATGAATTGCAAAAAATAAAAGATGGACAAAGGTTTTATGATGTAGTACAAAAAAAATATGATAATTTAGTACTTATGACTAATAAAGATATAGAAAAAAATAGATATGCTCATTCATCAGCTGAAAGAGTTCAAAAAATTATTAAGCAGATACATGAAGAAGTTGAATATTATAGAACTAAGAAACAGTAGGAAGGAGCAATCCAGCTGCTGTTTTTTTAATTCATTTTAATTTATTAATATACCTATTGGTAGGGCATAAAATAAACTATGATTTAAGGTCTAATTATCGGACTTTTTTGTTTCCTTCCTTATTGATTTTAATTTATTATTCAGATTGTTTGATTTTTAAGGCTTTGAAGTTAATTTCTATGTAATTTTTACCTGGTAAGGGACTAATTCTTAAAGAATCTCATTACTAGTTAATGAAAATAAGCAAAAAAATAAGACATATTCCTAATTATTCAAGAAGTATATTCTAAATCTAACCAATATCATAGATAATATATCTAATTATATCTTCTAATTTATTTTTATTTGTTTTGAGATCTTAATATTGTAAAAAGAAAATATACTAAAAATATTCGAACTTATAGTTATCAAACTAAATAATAGATTAACTGTAATTTCTATTAAAGAAGATTAATCATAAGGAAATATCAAGATACGAAATAAATTAGAAGCAAAAAAGGAGCTGTAATTAACAGATTTTCACCTGTTAATGTATCAACTCCTTTTTATTTATTTATAGAGTGAGCTTTTGTTTAATTTATATTTATTTATGATATTTATCTTCTCTATAAGGTATCCACAAGACACCTTATAGAGATAGCATATTATTTAATTACTATAGCAAACATTATAATAAAGGCTACAATAATCATAAATGCTATAATAATATCGTTATATTTTTTATTAAACAAAATGCTCCTCCTTTCTATTCAATTGTTTTAATATAATTTCTTTTTAATGTTTATTGTTATTATATTAGAATTAAATAATTAATTCAAGTGTATATATCGTATAATTTAATATTAGATTATTGAAAGAAATTATTAATAAATATAATGTCTTAATTACTTTAGAATTTATAATTAATAGTATTAACAAATTTAAAGATATTTAACTATATTTGTTTCTAAATAGAAAGGATGAAAATTAAATAGACATATTAAAAAAGGTGATGTAATTTGTATTAAATGAGAATTTATGGTAAAGTTATATGATAAAATGTTTTTGAAACTAGGGGGAAAAGGAATGTACAATTTATTTTTAATGATATTTTTAATATCATTTATTTGTTTAATAGTTGGATTAATTAAGCCGAGCAATATAATAAGATGGGGAAATCAAGAGTTAAAAACTAAAAAGAACGTCTTAAAGTATTTTGGAATACCGTTAATGGCTTCTTTTATATTATGTGGATTAACGGCACCAAAAAACAATACTAATACTCAATCACAAGCAGACATCAAATCAGAAGACACGTCAACGTCAGCAACTGAAACTACATTGGGAGAAATGAAGATTCATTATATTGATGTTGGACAAGGCGATTCAGAACTTATTCAAGTAGATGGAAAGAACATACTAATTGATGCAGGAACTAATGATAAAAAAGCACTTAACTATTTAAAATCTATTGGGATAGATAAATTAGATTACGTTATAGCAACTCATCCACATGAAGATCATATTGGGTCTATGGATGATATTATAAAAACTTTTAACATTGGAACTTTTTATTCTCCAAAAGTGACTACAACAACTAAAACATATGAGAATATGATAGATGCTCTTAAAGCTAAAAATTTGAAGTTAAATGTTCCAAAGGTTAATGATACTTTGAATGTAGGTAATGCTACACTAACATTTTTAGCACCAAATGGTGAAAAATATAAAGATATAAATAATACTTCTATAGTAGTTAAATTAAAGTATGGGAACACTTCATATTTATTTATGGGAGATGCCGAAGATGTGAGTGAAAGTGAGATACTTGCAAAACAACTAGATATTCAATCGGATGTATTGAAAGTTGGACATCATGGTTCAGAATCATCATCAACACAAGCATTTTTAGATAAGGTTAATCCAAAGTACGCAATAATAAGTTGTGGTAAAAACAATGAATATGGTCATCCACATCAAGTTACTTTAGATAAACTTAACGCTAAAAATATTAATATATTTAGAACGGATCTACAAAGTACAATAATATGTACTTCAGATGGAAAAGATATTAAATTTAATACAAACCCAGTAGATAAATCAGTAAATGTAGCAGGAACTAAGAAACAGGAACAGCCTGCAGTAAATAATAATCCGGCAAGTTCAAATGATAGTAAAAGCAATGAAAATACAAATAACAACAATAACAATAATTTTAATAATTTTAGCAATGATTCAACAACCACAAATGAACCTGCTCAAGGGAATAGAACGGTTTATTGGACACCTAATGGAAAATCATATCACTATAGTAAGAACTGCCCAACACTTAAAAGAAGTAAGAAAATTTTAGAAGGGCCTGCTTCAAGTTGCCCTAAAAAGGATCCTTGTAATGATTGTGTAAAATAAAATTTTAAGTTAGATAAAATATTTAGAGCCTAGTTATAATAACTAGGCCCCTTTTTATAGTGTTGGGTAATAAATATTTTCTGTAAAAATTAGGATAATAAATCATACAGAAAAACAAATCAAATATTCGAAATGCCTAAAAAACATCTCAATGTAATTTTTAACAGTTTTTATAAATACTAAACATTATTAAAAAAATACACTAAAACATAAAACTAAAGCTATAGAGAATAAAGCTAATATAATAGTTGTATCAATTTTTATAAAACTTTTACCTTTCAAGATATCACCTCGTTTTCATTATTCCCTGTTTATGGTAAAATAGTATATATAATAACAACTTATATATTGTAAGATGTAATTATATGTAATACACGGGAGAGGTGTACAATATGCTTAAAAATAAGCTGAAAGAGATTAGATTGAAAGAATATATGATGGATAATAAAACAGAATTTGCTAAGATGTTAGGAGTTCCACTCCAAACATATAAGAATTGGGAAGATAATAAATCATATCCTAATTTAAATTCAGCATATGAAATAGCTGAAAAATTAAATAAGATAGTTACGGATATATGGTACCTAGACAAATAGGTATCTTTTTTTATTGATTTTTTACCAATAATTTTTACTTTATAAAAAATTATTTATTTTTTATAAATAATTGGTAATATAATTCAAAACTTCTTAATAAGATTTAATATAGAAATTTATAAGGAGTTTTAAAAGATGATATTAGGAATTGACTTAGGGACACATGGAGTAAAAACAAGTGAAGAAGTAAGCTTTTTAAGTAAAGTAAGTGAATACGAGCAATTTAATGAAGATAATAAAATAATTTACAATGGAAAAGAAATTTATGTAGGCGAGGGTGAGTTTAGCACAGATTGGAATAAGAGTAGGAAAGAAAACACTTTACCACTTCTTTATACAGCTATTCATAGGAGTACCAAAGATAATATAAATAGCGTGGTGTTAGGATTGCCAATACAACAATTTAAAAGAAATAAAGAAATTCTTATTTCATTAATTCGAGAAAATAGATTTGCAAATGTTAATGGAAGAAGCTTAGTCATAGAAAATGTTGATGTTGCTCCAGAAGCTGCTAGTGCATATTACAATTTGAATATAGAAAATAGGTTTAAAATAAAAAACAAACAATTGATAATTGTAGATATAGGAGGAAGGACAACAGATATATGTGTGTTTCAAGGAGAAAAAATTATAGATGTAAAAACAATAGCAACAGGAATGCTTAACATTTATCAAGAGATAATAAATTATATAAATAATAAGTTCACAGAAGAATTTAGGCTAGAAGAAGCTCCAGATATAATAAAGGACGGTTTGTTTTTAAATGGAAGATTACAAGATATAAGTTTTATACAAGGTATTTTAAAAAATTATTTTAACAGTATATATAAAGAAATACAATTAAAATTTAATGTAACAAAAGGATATCTGTTTTTAACTGGTGGAGGAAGCTTGACTTTTAGAAAGGCATTTAATAATAGGCTAGAAAATGTACTAATGTCTAATGATCCTATTTTTGATAATGCTAAAGGAAATAAAAAGAGGGGTGAAATGTTATGGATAAACCACTAATAATTACATTAAGTTTCAAAACAACATCTCCAAAAGAAGTTAAATTATATAATATTTTGTTTAATTTATCTGATAGAGGAGATGAATTGAAGGCTGTATTAGGAGAAATATATTCACCAGAAAATTATAAAAAGTCATATGAAAATTCTAAAGCAGAAATAAAAGAAGATCAAAATTTTAATTTAGAAAAAGTTGATATAACAAATTTCTAATGGAGTGAAAAGGTTATAATTAAAAAAATAGCCTAGCTACAAAAGGCTAGACTATACCTAAATCACTTCTGAAGTATCTACTTCGTATCTACATCGTAAGTGTATGATTTTAAATTAAAAAATATTCTTATTTTAGCAAACATTGTACAAATTCTACTAAAATTTCTATACCTACTACTGTATATAAAATTGTGTTCATATTACTCACTCCTTTATTTCCAGTATCACCAATCAATTAGATTTTATACAGGAGGATTTATGAAAGTTGTAATGAATCATGAACAATTTTTACAATGGAAGTATAACAATAGATCTGAATTAGATATACAATTTGAAAATATAACTATAGACAAAAGAAAAATAATATTTGTTTTAGGTGTGGGAATGTTTGTTTTGAATAATCCTAAATTGGTTATGGCTGCTGATTTAAGCTCAATAGATGTTCTAGGAAATAAATTTTTAGATATTATACGTAAGGCAGGATATTGGATTATATTAGCTGTAGCTTTAACTGAAATAATAAGAACAGGTTTAAAAGGTGGAGGTGGAAGTGAGGTAGGAAAAGCAATAATCAAATACCTGTTGATTTTTTCAAGTTTATATGTTTTACCAACTCTATTTAATATGGTAAGGGAGGCATTTTAAATGATAAAAAATTTCATAGCGGATTTAGGCAAGGATATTTTATTATGTATTGTTGATAATTCATATTGGGTGTGTCTATTTGTATGTATGGTTAGTGTAATGATGTATGTTTCAGGACTTAAGAAAGCAGGTAAATTTGTACCAGTATCATTTGTAACATATACATTATTACAATGTTTAAAAGTATGTTTGAGATGATTTCTTCAATAAAACTAAGTGATTACTTTGAAATAAAAAATCCAACATACGTATATATACAAATAATACCTCATAGAAGTATTAGAAATTATAATAGTAATAATATTGCTAAAGCAATTGCTTATACCTATAAAGCTATAAATAAAAGAGTTCATAGAGAGCAAAAAAAATTAATTATAGAATCAAGTTTTAAAATTTCTTATATAATTGATATTTCTAATAATAATGCAAGTTTCTATTTCTTAGTACCAAAGTTTTATAAAAATATAATAGTTGAGAAGATAAAAGAAATATGGCAACAAGCGACTATACAAGATGTGGAAGGATTAAAGAAATTTAATGATCCTTTAGTTTACAGTTTATCTTATAAAAAAGATGATGCATTATCTTTAAATGTAGATAAAAAGAGCAATGAACCATTGAATAGTATATTAAATGTTATGGATATTATGAAAGATGATGATAAGGTTAGAATAATATATAACTTTATTCCATGTAATCAATTATATTGGAAAGATAAATATTCAGATATGATGGATAAATTAAAGAATAATAAACCTTTAGAAAAGAAAATTACGAGTTTTGATTATATATTCAAAGTAGGATTAGGTACGTTATTAAATATTCTAGATTGTGTTGTGTCAGTATTGGATGATTTTGCAGGGGTTGAAAAAAATAGAGATGAAAGCATATATAAATCAGTTATGAGTATTATTAATCAGCAAAATGTAATATCTAATAGCACCAGATATAAAAAAGAAGCTACTATAATAAATGGACAAATAGCTATATTATCACATAGCAAAGATTTAACACGCAGAAATAATAATGCATTAAGTGTTTGCCAAAGCTATCATGTAGTTGATGAAGATAACGAGTTAATTTATAAGAAGGTAAAAAGTAAATTTACTATTGAAGATTATGATCTAAAAATTGATAAATCAACCTTTTCAACAGATGAATGCCAAAATTTTATTCAATTGCCAGCTAGTACGCTATTAAAAGATTTTAATATTGAACATATAGATACTACAGAAGCGAATATACCAGATGAACTTCAAGAAGGAACTATATGTATAGGTGAATCTACATGTAAAGGTGTAATAAAAAAAGCATACTTAAGTACTGATAAAGAATATAGAAATTTAACATTGTGTCTTATAGGACCAACTAGGGCAGGTAAAACTACATTAATACAAAATCTATCTAATGATGCCATTGCAGCAGGAGAGTGTAATATTATTTTTGATTTTTGCGGACAATGTGAATTATCTAATGATATATCGACAGTAATAGATAAAGAAAAAGTATTAAATATAGATTGTTCAGATAATAGTAAATTGCAAGGATTAGGATTTAATGAATTATTCAATAATAGCAATGATCCATTTGAAATTTATAAGGCAGCAAAAATGCAAACATCACAGTTAGTTAGTTTTATAAATGCCATAAATATTAATAATGAATTAGAGCCACGAATGAATAGATATTTAAAGGCTAGTGCATTAATAACATTTATTAATAATGGTAGCTTTAAAGATGTATTTAATGTATTACAAGATTGTACAATAAGGGATTCTTTCATAAGTAAGATAAAGGAAAATCAATATGAGAATCTTAGTGAATATATTCAAGCGTTAAGAGAGTTAGATGAGATAGGTAAAAATGGAGAGAGAATAGGGACTAAAATTAGTTTTATACAAGGGATATTGAATAGATTAGACAGTATAAAAGGAAATGCATATATGGAACTCATGCTTAAGAAAAAATGCGATAATAATATAAATTTAGTAGATGAAATACAAAAAAATCAACTTATTTGTTTAAAGATGCCTGAAACTATGTTTTCAACAGATGAAGAGAAAGATATATATTGTACTTATTGGTTAGTAAAAATCTGGGGAGCTTTACAGCAAAGACATGATAAAATTCAAGTAAATAATAGGGTAAAAGTTAATATAATTTTTGATGAATTATATCAAGTACCAACATGTCAAAGTTTTCTGAAGAGTAAATTGAATCAGATTGCTAAAAAAACTTGTAAAGCGATTATATCTTGTCACAGTTTAGAACAAGTAAAATATATTAGACCTGAACTTAAATCTGCTAATACATCATATATGCTTATCTCAGGATGCAATAAAGATAATTACCGAGAATTGCAAGAAGAATTAGAACCATTCCAATTAGAAGATCTTTTAAATTTAGAAAGATACTATAGCCTCAATTTAATAAAAACAAATGAAGGATATGCACAGTTTATTACAAAGTTACCAAAGCCAATAAAAGAGCATATAAACGAATGAAATGCTTGTAAGATAATGTATATGGTTATATAATTTTACAAGGAGGGGATGTAATGAGAAAAAAATTACTTTTAATTACGATAAGTATGCTGGTTCTATTATTTGTTGGGTGTAATGATACAAAAGATGCTAAAACTAATGAAGATACAATGAGTGAACAGGCATCGAGCGAAACTACAGAAACAAACGATTCAACAAAAGTTGAGCAAAGCAATACAAATGAAGATAATTACTACAAAGCAGGAGAAAGCGTAGATTTAACAGATAATAGAGGCACGTATAAGTTCAAAGTTATATCAGCTCAGTTATTACCTAAAAATAAGAATAGAGATAAAGTAGTACAGGTAACTTATGAATATGAAAATGTAAATTTTACAGGATATACACATCATAACGGAACTGATGTAAAAGATATAGTAATAATTGATTCTTCAGCTTTAAAAGTTAAGGATAGCAATAAAAATATATTACATCTTATGTCTTCAGCTTGGGAGGGAGAATGGCAAGAGGCAATCCCAGCTAAAGCAGGTGAGAAGTGTACTGCAAAATACACATTCAGTATAGATACAGATAATAATGATTATGTATATGTATCTTTCCCAAGATTAGAAAAAGATTTTAAAGTAGAGCTAAAAAGGAACTAGGATTTTATAAAATTCCTAGTTCTTTTAATATACAATAATATTCTTCTTTAACAATATAGATTCCTTTTTTCCACCTTTCAATAGTAGATGGATTTAAGGAAAAGAGAGTTGATAAATATAAGGTATCAATATTTTTTAAGTATTCTGATTGATAATAAACAAACTTATGATATTCAGTTAAAATTAGTTCTTCAGGAAATACATCGCATAATTTTTGTAGTGTAACTCTGCTGCAAGTATTTTTAGTATTATTCTCTAATTCTTGAAGAGTAGCTGGAGCTATTCCTGATATTTTAGATAGCTTGTCTTGTGTTAATCCGAATAGTTGTCTTGCAACTTTTAATTTCCCAGATAATAAATTAGTGGTAGCTCTTATTATTTCTAAATTGTGGTATTTTATGGTCTTTTGGTACAGGTAGTATGCGGAGCTTGTACTGCAAGATTTGCTGGACATAAAGTTAAGAGGTTTTGTAAAGTACAAGAAGATCCAAGAAGCATTTTTGAGGGGAGAAGATTTATATGAAGATAGTTATAGTTGGTGGAGGTTGGGCAGGAACAGCAGCAGCTATTAGTGCAAAAAAAGCAGGTGCAGAAGTGCATCTTTATGAAAAAACCGATCTATTATTAGGATTAGGCAATGTTGGCGGTATTATGAGAAATAACGGTAGATATACTGCATCAGAAGAGTTAATAGTGCTTGGTGGTGGGGATCTAATAAAAATTACTGATAGAGTTGCAACTCATAAGGATATAGATTTCCCAGGGCATGTACATGCGACTCTTTATAATGTAAACAAAATTGAAGGGGAAGTTAAAGATTATGTGGAAACACTGGGAATTAACCTCCATATGGAAAGTAGAGTAAGAGATGTGGAATTTGATGGACATAAAATCAAAGGATTATATTTGGCTGATGATACCTTTGTAGAGGGCGATGTTTTTATTGAAACTACAGGTACCACTGGGCCTATGGGAAACTGTTTAAGGTATGGGAATGGCTGTTCTATGTGTATTTTAAGATGTCCATCTTTTGGTCCAAGAATAAGTATCAGTCAAAGATGTGGAGTATCTGATTTGCAAGGAGAAAGAGCAGAAGATGTATTAGGTGCAATGAGTGGATCTTGTAAATTAGCTAAGGATAGTTTATCAGATGAAATAAGAAATGAATTAGATGATAAAGGTGTAGTTGTATTAAAAGTACCAAAGGAAGATGTTAATTATGATAAGCTTAATAGTAAAGTATGTCAGCAATATGCGTTAAAAGAATTTGCAGAAAATATTATACTTCTAGATACAGGTCACGCAAAATTGATGACAACCTATTATCCTCTTCATAAACTTAGAAAGATAAAGGGATTAGAGCATGTAAAATATGTAGATCCTTATGCAGGAAGTAAAGGCAATTCTATAAGATATCTTTCAGTAGCACCAAGAACCAATGATATGAAAGTAGTTGGAGTAGATAATCTTTTCTGTGCTGGAGAAAAGAGTGGATTATTTGTTGGTCATACAGAAGCAATATGTACAGGAACTTTGGCAGGACATAATGCAGTTAGATTAATGATGGGATTATCCCTTTTAATACTTCCAAATTCAATTGCTATAGGAGATATAATATCTTATGAAAATGAAAAATCAGAAACAAGAGAAGGAAGAAAAGAAAGATATACTTTTGCAGGAGCAGGATATTTTAAGAGAATGCAGGAACTTGGACTTTATACAATGGATATGAAGGAAATTAAGAAGAGAATAAGTAAATTAAACTTAGATGGAATATTTGACGATAAATTATGTTAGAAGATTCAAAAAAGAAAATGCTAGCCACAGGATGGTTAGCATTTTTATTTAACCTAAAAGGGCGTGATACGTATCATGTTTTTACGAAATCTACCCTTAAAAAATATATTAAGCTACATCAAGTTTAGTAACTTTATCTAGATATATTGAAACAGGTTCTTGTAATTCCGAAAATATTTAGCCCATTCTATCGTATCCTTTATTCTGGCATATTTTCTTAAGGGATATAATTCCGTTACATTAAATGTTAATATTCCATACTTATCTGGTTCACTTTCAAATTCTTCATATACCTAATATAATATCTTTATCTCAGTGTGAAATTAATCAATTATGTGATTATAAAGATGCTAAGTAAGTTGAAAAATTTTGTTAATTGTAGAAAAAGTAAGAAAAATGTGATAAAATAACATAAATTATATTTTATTGAATTGTGAAACTGATGAAAGTAAAAGTAAATTAGAATATTTGCAAGTCGGGGGGGGATTTTGTTACAAATAGGTTATGTTAATTCAACTATATAGTGAAAAAATGGTTTTAGATTTTTTCACTATAAAAAACTAAGAAGCATTTGGAACAATTTTAAGATCACATAAAGTCTATTATTTTAACATTTTTTGTAAGATAAAACTAAATAGTTTCGAGGGGGATAATTTATGAAAAACAAACTTTTTACGAAAAAAATATTTTTAAGTTTTTTTATGTTACTAACTGTTATTACTTTTAACTTTGGTTTTGTAAAACCAGCATATGCAAAAACTGAACATAATCCAGTAGTGTTTGTACATGGGCTTGGAGGGGCAAGTTATAATTTTGTTTTTATTAAAAACTATTTAATGCAACAAGGATGGTCGCAAGACGAATTATTTGCTGTTGATCTACCAGATAAGATTTTAGACATTGGTAATAACTCTATTAATGGTGCTGTCCTTAATAATTATGTTAATAATGTATTAAGACAAACTGGTAAAAACAAAGTAGATATAGTAGCCCATAGCATGGGAGGAGCTAATAGTTTATATTATATAAATAACCTAGGTGGAAATTCAAAAGTAGACAAGCTTGTTACTCTTGGTGGTGCAAACAGATTAACTACCTTTGAAGCTCCAAGGGGAATAGATATGACTTCTATTTATAGTTTAAATGATACAATTGTATCGAATTATTTATCTCATATTCAAGGAGCTAAGAACATAAGAATTTATGGCGTTGGTCACATTGGACTTCTAAATAATAACAATGTAAATTCAGAAATAGTAAAAGCTCTTCAGTCATAAGGTAATAGTAGCAAATTATATCAAAAATCATCAGCTAATTATAGATAATTTCCTTCACAAGAATATGTGAGTATTTTAATTTTACTAAATCACATTTTAATAAAATTTAAAATCCATTGCTCTTTGAGTAATGGATTTATTTTATGATGTTATTACTCCTTGATAAGGAATAGTGATTACGGTTTCTCCATTGGAAAATTTATAACTTGTATTCTCTAATGGAGATTTATTATAAACTAAATTTAGTCCTACTTTATAAAGTGCTTCTACAGTATCATTAATATTTTCAAAAACAGTACCAGTCATAACTCCTTTTTTTATTAACTCTTGAGCAGCTGGTATCCCATCGATTCCAAAGACAGGAATAACTTTCGTCGGATCTCCTTTGTTATATCCATAATATTGTAAAGCTTCAATGGCTCCTATTGCCATTGCATCATTATTAGAAATTATAACTTCTATCTTATTTCCGTATTTTAGAAACAATGAGCTAACAGATTCTTTAGCTAATTGCTGATTCCAGAAATTTATTGATTTTGAGAGTTCTTGAGTTTTTATTCCTAAATTATTAATTGTTGAAATAGAATATTTTGTTCTTTCAATTGCTCCTACATTGTTAATTGCGCCTTGTAGCATAACATAATTCATTATATTATCTTTATTTTTATCCATAGTTGACTTGTTTTTGTTCCATTGATCTGCAATAAGCTTTCCTTGAAGAATTCCGGCTTCTTTAGGGTCAGTTGTTACAATAACAAATTTTTTATAATTTCTTATTTCATCTGTTATAATTGATGGTTCAGAATTAAATAAAATTGCTGGAACATTTTTTTGTCTAATTTGAAATATAAAATTTTCAATTGTATCTACTTTTGTGTCAACTAAATTTCCTAGTATAAGATCAAAATTATTTTTAAGTATGTTATCTAAAATTTCAGCTTCTATAGATTGATTCTTCTTTGTATCAAAAAAAGTAAATTCCATATTATTTTTTTTACTTTCTTCTCCTTTTTTTAGTCCTTCTATAATTAAATCTAAAAATGGATCTTCAGGATTGGATATTAATACTGCTACATTAACTTGGTTTTCAGTAATAGCATTTGGATAAATACATGAATTATTTTGTATAATAATTATTAGTAAAATAATTATTACAATATTTATTTCTTTCTTAAGTTTCATTGAATCCTCCTTAAATGCCTTGTTTATACTATACAATTACAGAATTTTTGTATCTTAAAACCATGCTTGTATTTTGTATTCTTCCCTTTTAGATAAATTTTTATTATCTTGTTCTCATTTAGAATTAATACCTTATTTTGATATCAAACTATCAGCTTGTAGTACTTGGTAAATCAGAATTTTATGTAAATCAAATTGATTTAATTCTGCTAAATGATACTTTAGTGAATATAAAAAAGTCCAATTTTGATATTTTTATCCCTATAATATATAATAACTCAAGGGGGGGGTAATTATGTCATTTCTAAAAGAACATGGATTAAGATTTTTAAATATAGTGTTTGGGTTTATAATTTTTGTATTTGGCATTCTTTCTAATAAGGCAAATGATTATAGATATCTTGACTATGCAAAAATTTTGTTATTTATATTGTTATTAGCAGTAATATTAGATTTACTTATAAAGGGACATAAAAAGGCATGAAAGTAAAGTTATCTATGTTAGCTGAAAGTCAACTTCGCTAAATGATATTTTCATGGAATCGGAAAAGTTAACGTTTTTAATTCATTTGTAGAATTTAGAAATTAATTTTTAAGTTTATAAAGAAAAGGGTAGATTTCGTGTCGCTGTACACGAAATCTACCCTTAAAAAATATATTAAGCTACATCAAGCTTAATAACTTGTCTTTGAGTTAAAGTAGCTCCAGACTTACCAGTAAAGGCACCATTTTTAGTTAAGAAAATATTCTTAGCTATTATGGTATCCATTAAAGTACTTGTTTCAGCCTGAGTTATTGTAGCTTTAACTCCTTCTTTTTGAAGATAAGGAAGGGAAAAAATGAATAGATATAGATTAGAAAGATTTTATGAAGAAAAAGGGTTAACGGATTATAAGATTAAAACACTCCAGGATTTATTTTTTGTTTATGGGGTTAAACTTAATCAGATTGATTGATATAGTAAGTTAGGTAAGCTGGAGAGTTGGGAAAGTGGAATTGGGGTGTGAAAATTGAATGAGGAAGGTTTTTTTATAAAACAAATATAGTTTGTATATTAAAATATATTTACAATTTAATAATATAATGGTAATGTGAAGTTAACTTCATATGAAGTAAGTTTCATATTGATGTAAAGAGAGGTGTGCTAGTGAAAAATAAAATAAAGGAATTAAGGATTTCAGCCAATATGACTCAACAACAACTTTCGGATTTAGTTTCAGTCTCTTCAAGAACAATCATCTCACTTGAAAAAGGACAATACAACCCATCCATTATGCTTGCATATAAAATAGCCTGTGTTTTTAATACTACAATTGAAAATTTATATTGTTTAAAGGAGAATTTAGAGAATGAGAAAAAAAATATATAATAAAAAGAAATTTTTCAGTGGTATCATATTTTTATTACTAGCAACATTTTCTATTCCAATTATGCGTTTTAATGATTTAAATGCTTTAAGGAACACTAAGTATATCATAATAGATATTTTTTGCATTTTAGTTGGAATAGCAGAAGTATATAGAAGTTTAAGTATCAAATGCATAAAGGAAGATGAAAAGAATAATGATGAGCGAGAATATTTAGTTAAAATGAAGTCAAAAAGCAGTGCTTTTAATATTACCTTTTCAATTTGTCTTACTATTACAGTTATATGTATGTTTGCATTAGCATTAACAAAGAACGTTTTACTAGGTGGTATTTTTATTGGCATAGGGATTGTTCCTGCAATTATGATAATTGCTGAAATAATTAGCTTTTTTTATTACGATAAGCGAAATTAAAAAAATAGGATCTGCATCTATTGATATAGCTCTAGGTACACTAGTAGCAAGTAATTTTCTAATGAAAAAAGACTCGCAAAAGCAGTAATACTTCTACGAGTCATTTATTTTTTTGTTTATAAAATTATTCTAAGGCCTACGTAATTGTACAATATATATAACCAGGCAATAAGAACCCACTCTTTTTTTAATTGTTTTCTAAATTTAATGTCACATACTAACATAATTACTTCTACTAAAACAAAAGGTATAATAAATATTGTTTTAGAGAATTGGAAGTGATCATATAACAGAAACAATATTGTACAGAAAAATAGTCTTATCCAAATATAATATTTGCTCATTTTAATATCTCAGACCACATGGGACTGCCGCAGAACCATCTGCAAAAAAGGCTGTGCCATTACCTTCTTTAGATTTACCAAATATAGAATCAATTTGAGTGAGGGGTTCTGCTACTGTGTTTGTTGTTACTGCAAGTGCTGAAACAGGTGTTACCAAAGTAACTACCATCACACCTAAAGCTATTAATTTCTTTAATTTCATTGCTTTTGCTCCTGAAAATTGTATTTGAGTTCAAATTATACCATATAATGGTGAAGTGCTCAAGTTTTCATATAATTCTAAAGTGTATTTGAAGGTATGGGGAATTATTAAAATTAGATTTGAAGTTTAGTATTTATAAATAAAAAAGAAATAGGGGGATGGTTTATGTCGGTGGTTGAGGGTGTAGGCATTATTAGACTAATAATTAGATTAGGTCTTATTGCTATGGTGGTTTATGGATTTAATTTATTTGTTAAACTTGCCAATAGAGGAATTAAAGATTTCAGAAGCATTTAAGCTATAAATGAAGTTATTTTTGAATATCTTCGAGGTCATATCTATCTATATAGGTTTTTTGGGAGAAATTTATTATAAAAGGTTTGAACTCCTCAATTAGTTTTTCTTTTGAAGCTTTATCCCCTGATTTAGCTGATATTACTAGGGATTCAATATAATCGTAGTTCATGTAGAAATGCCTCATTAAGTGAAGAGAGTTAATCAGCCATTAGGTAAGCTATTGTCTCATATATAAATCAAATTTGGTAATTGATGTATACTTATATGTTGCTAAACACATAATTTTATGTAAGTAAATAGATATTATGGAAAATTAGTTGTTGACTTGATGTTAAGTGAGTATTTAAAGAAGAAGATATATAAGAAAAGATGATCTATGTAAGGGACAGATCGAGTTGTTCAATTTCAAGCAAGAATACTTGGAATTTCTATTGTTGAAGATATGACAAGACAGATGGTTCCAAAGCTATATTTTAAACCACAAGCTGATCATATATTCTAGTACGATTCTGTAATATATTAAAGAGAAAGTTCCCTATTGCAATATTTATGTTAAAAGTAAGAGCGCTGTAGAAAGAGTCATGGAAAGTATGATAAACTTTATTAAAAATGGAAACATTTTAACAAAAATGTTGTTTTTTTGAAGAAAGTATTGTATATTTTATACATAGATGTTTAATAATATAATTTATTATATTGTTTTCAAATTAAAATGATGGGGGATAAATAAATGTTAAAAACAAAAATATTAATAATTACTGTAATATTTTCTGGAATTATAACTGCTGAAACAGGCATATTTGCACATGCAAGCACTAGTAAAGATATGAATGAAATATTATCACAAATGCCTGGAGTTACAAGTGATGAGTTACAAAACTCTATTAAAGACTCTGCTAAATTATTAGGCAAATCAGAAGAAGAAATATCAGAACAGATAATTAGGGAATTGAAAAATCAGAAAGAGCTTGGAGAAGAAGAGCAAAAATCAATTCAACAAAGAAAGATAGATAGCAAATTGAACAAAAGTCTGGAAAACCAGATTTCAAGAGAGAGCTATACTTTAGGACCTGCAAAATATAATGGAGATGTTTTTTATGAACCAGCAAGTACTTTTTCAATCGAATATGGACATGTAGGTATTTACTGGACAGCTGATACTATTGTTGAATCACTACCTTCTACAGGTGTTAGAAGTATAAGTAGAAATTCTAAATCGGTTGAGAGTGGATCTAAAATATTTACATTTTCAGGAGTAAGCGCTGATGTTAAGAATGGTGCTTCAAATTGGGCCTATGGAAGAATTGGAGATCCATATTCATATAATTTTGCTACCAATAGACTTACAGATTGTTATGGTGCAAAAAATTGTTCTAAATTAGTATGGGCTGCATATAAGGAAACTGCTGGTTTAGATATAGATAAAGATGGTGGGTTAGGTGTTTACCCTAAAGATATATTATATGATAGTAGAGCAAGTATTTACACAGAATATTAGGATATACGAGGTAAACATGAACACAAAAAGGAATTATATTATTGGAATAATTTTATTACTAGTAGCATCGTCAATAATATTTACTAAAACTCAAAGTAAAGAAGTAAATAATAAGTGGTATATATATTTTGCACCAACTTCTACAGAAGTGGCTTATGGCAATAAAGATGCTACATTAGTAGAAGTTAATTCTGATGGAAATTTGAAGTATTATCATACAGATGCGTACCCTTGTTCAGGTCTTATTAATTATGAAAAAGATATAATATTTCAAAATCCAAAAGGTTTAAGTAGTTTAAAATCTAATTCACTTAACCAAGATATTACTAAGGATATTAATACCATTGGATACAATATGGCAGATACTATTAAAAATTGTGAAATATTCTATTTTTTATCAAATGAATGCTTTAAAAAAGATTTTTATTCATCAAAACTTATCATTGGAGATAGTGGCAAACAATCTTTACATCAAATTGAAGGATTCGTAAATGCTTATGGTAATGATAATGATAATATTTATTTAGTAACATCAAATATGAAAAACAGATATTTAAAACAAATACAAAAAATTTCAATAAATTCTCAAGATGATATTAGTATTGAAAAAAATGATATTACCTTTGATACAATAATTGGAAGCGACAATAAAATGATTATTAATGATGATAATATTTATTGCTTTACTATAAAAGAACGATTTAGTGTTAGTCTTTTAAAAATTTCAACTAAAACTTTAAAAGTTGAAAATGTTTTTGATTTGATTAAATTTAATGATAAAGAAGATAATGATAAATATTATCCAATTTCAACAAACTCAATTTTCTATTTTGATGATAAGATATATTATCCTACAAAAGAGGGAAAGGTATATAGTTTTAACATTAAAAACAATGAATTTGTTAAAGAATTCAGCATAAAAAATTATAGTTTAAATCCACAATCTAATTTAATTAGTTATTATAGCAAATTAAATAATGAAATATACTTTCTTTATCTTGATAATGTAAAAAATAAGTATTGCATATGTACATATGATTTAAATGGAAACCTAAAAAATAGTTTATATCTTTATAATTTAAATATAAATAATAAGTTGTATGCACATTCATTTATAAAAGAGGATTAGTTTTATAATATGTATTGTATTTAGTAAGTGGAATGATGGTGAAAAAGCTTTACTATAATTAAGAACATAATTGTATAATATAATTTAACTTAAAGGGAGAATGTTTATGAAGAAAATATTATCAATTATATTTTCTTGTTTATTTATTGTTACACTAGAATATATAGGACGTTTCAGGGTTAAAGAAACTAGTTTATACATTTTAGTATGGATATATGTAGTGTTTCCTAGTATATTTATTCTTCAAGGAGTTATTTGTTCAAATTCAATAAAGAGCATGATAATTTGTTTCTCATTATTATCAATAAGTATATTAATACCAACTTATGTATGGTATAAGATCAATGGTATAAACATACTAATAATAATTTATTTATTGTTAGGTTTAATTGCATCGCATTTAAAAAAAATGTAGAATTCGTGTTGCTATGTACGAATTCTGCATTTTTTATTTTGATGCAATTTAAATGGAGATCATTTTTAAAATATAGTACGTGATAGAGAAGAATCTTTAGCTGATACTGCTAGGGGTTGAATTGAATACTGAATTAAAGAATGGAATGGTATTACAAGCAGGAAGCATATTAGGAAATATTCAAAATTCTAATGAGCAATTAATAATAGAAAGTTTAGTTCCAAGCTCAGATAGACCAAGGATAAATGCCGAAGATGATGTGTCTTTAGTTGTTGGAGGTTTGAGTCAAACAGAATATGGAACGTTAGATGGAGTTGTAGAAAGCATTGATGAAGATGCAACAATTGACCAAAAAAGTGGAAATTCTTATTTTAAAGTTAAGATAAGACCAAGTAAATCATACTTAGAGGACAAAAGAGGAGAAAGAGTAAATTTAACTCCTGGAATTGTAAGTGAAACTAGGGTTAAGTATGAAAAAATAACATATTTAAAATATCTGATAGAGCAGGTAGGAATAAAGTTAAATTAAATCGCTATTAGAGGTAGCTCGAGATACCTTTGATATATATTAAAATGAGGTTAAAGTATAAAGGAGGATTTTAAAATGAGTACAGTAGAATTAAGATTACCAAGCACTTATCTAGAAGTAGAGAAAGATGAAATGGAATATGTTGATGGTGGAGCTAACTATCAAAAATACTGGTGGGGTTGGTCGATAGATCTAGATAGTAAGGAATGCGGTACAATGGGGGATTTATTAGATCTTAATCTTGGCTTAGCTGGAACAGCAACTGCTATTAGTGGTTTTATTGGTGGACCTGTAGGCATAGGCGCAGCACTTGCATCACTAGCATATGGAGCAGGTGTACTATATGTAAAAACAGAATTAAAAGGATGTGCTAACCAAGGGTTGTCAGCAACTTTAAGCAAGAACTTTTCTGGATATCACGTAAATATGTGGTAAAATAAGAAATACTTGTTTTGATAATTAATATATATCATTAGGACAGTAGGTAGGATATTTGTGTAAAAGTAAAGTTTATCTACTGTCTGATTGTAATCTAATAAAGATATTAGTTAATACAAAATTTAAACTTAAAATTAAAGTTTTACTAAAAAGTAGAATTGTGTATAATATAAATAGAATAAAAAAAGGCTAACAATTGCGCCTAAAAGCTCAAAAATTAATAAATATGTATGTTTAAAAGGTGGACATATAGATTTATATGCAGAGAATGCTAATATATTTAAATGATTTATAGAAATTACATGAAGAGGTCTGGATTTTTAACAGGTCTCTTTTTAGTTATTTTCATATAAGCATAATTCTAAATGTTGAATGGATATAATAGATATAAATTTTAATAAACTTAAATATAGTATTAACTTTATATAATTGAATAAAAAGTTTCATCTATAATATTTAAATATGTTAAGATAGAGTAAAAAAGTATGTGGAAACTTGAGAAAATTTGCTTTTAAATTACATAAGGAGAAAATATGGACAAAAGAATAAAAGTATTAGTTACATTAAACTGTATTAGTTATGGATTAATGGGATTAATTGCATATGTTAATATAAATGGGATAATGAATAATTTAAATAATATAATAAAGTTTATAATAGGAGTTATACCATTTATATCAATCATTTTTACATCATTTATAGTTACTGATTATTATTATAAAGACTTCAAGTACATTAGAAATGAAGCAGTTTTAGATTTATCAATAAGAATAATTGCTTGGGGATTGGTCTTCTATTGTTTTAATAATTCTAGCAATCTAGAGAATAAATTTGTAATTGTTATTATTGCATTCGTATTTAATAGTATAGTTGAATATTTTATTAATAAGAAGATTACTAATTTGCAACATAAAAATGAAGATAAAATAAGTATAACAAATGAGGAAAAAAATAATATTAGAGCGATGGTTTTTGCAACAAATAAACAAATAGTTTCATTACTTGTATTTATGGGAGTAGGATTATCGGTTCCAGTTACTAAAAATATGGAGGGAACAAAAGAAAATTGGCTTATACCAGTTATGTTCTCAATATTTGTGTTTGCATGGTTTATTAATATGAGTTATAAAAACTATACGAAATTCTATTTAGATATGGGATATTCTAAAAGAATATTTATTAGAGATATAATATTTGTAACGATTGGATATAGTGGATGTTTAATTTTATCATTTTTAAAATTTAATAATTCAGTATATGCATTTATAGAATTTATAGGAATATTGTTTCTTTTACCTACAATTTCTACAATGCGTAAAATGTCACGTAGGTTAAAGCAAATAAGAGAAAGCTTAGGAAAAGATGAATATACTAATTCTATAATTAATAAAAATGAGTAGAATCATTTTTATTTTAATACAATAATTTTATAGAAGCTATTTAATATATATTAGTAGATGTTACTTATACTACATTTATTGAGCTACCGCATTAGAGGATAAAAATCCATTAGCGGCAGCTAAATTTTTGAGTACTAAATAAATTTAAGAGATTTTTAATGTGAGTTGTAATATAAAGAAAGGAACATAAAAGTCTCAGTATAATAGCAAAAAGTACATATAAAACTTATTAGGAATAAATGAGTTCGTTTTTTTATAATATATATCTTTATCATGCGTGAATCTTAAAAGTTTTATATGAAAATGAAAAACCAGAAATAAGAGAAGGAAGAGAAGAAAGATATACTAAACTTAGATGGAATATTTGACGACAAATTATGTTAGAAGATTCCAAAAAAGAAAATGCTAGCCACAGGATGGTTAGCATTTTTATTTAAGAAAATATTCTGCAAACTTGTTTCTTTTACTTTAATTTAATTTATAGGATTATATATAAAATTAGAGCCAAAATTATTACACAAGTAAGTTTGTCCGTTTACTGTGTACCTAATTGCTAGCTCTATTTTTGAGTTTCTTGGTAATCCATCTATAGAGAATGACCAATTTTCTGCACTATTATTATTATATTTATTATTAAACATAGCACTTACATTTTTATAGGTTTTTCCGCTATCATCAGAATATAGTACATCTACATCTTTAGCATAACCTAGGTTTTGTAGGCTTATTGTACCATAAATTGAGTCAGTGCCATTTATGGCAAAATACCTATTAGTGTTGTATAGTTCAACAGGCCCATTATTAAAAATTTGAAAACCAGAATTATAATCTGTGCCTTCTATACTGTAGTTTTGTCCATTGTTATTATCCCAGTACACTTGTCCATTAAATTCATATTTTATAGCGAATATATATTTTCTACCGACATCTAAACTTTCAGATAATTTAAAATTCCATACTTCATCGGTATTAGATATTTGTTTGTAAAAACTGGCAGGGGTATCAACCCAATCAATTCCATTATGTGAGTAATGAATAGTTACATTTTTTGCGTAAGCAAGATTTTTTACTAAAACTTGTCCTGAAATACTTTGGCCTGGAACCTTTCCATAGTGAGATTCATAACTAGCATTAAGTAATGATATTACTGATGAATTGTTTGAAGCTGCAAAAACTCTTGTACCCTGTGTAAATATACCAAAGGATAGCACAAGGATCATGCACAATTTAAGAGTAGCTGATAAAATTTTTCTGTTAATTTTCATAAATATTCCTCCATTCCTAATATGTTTATTTTTTATACAGTTACATATTATCATCCTAAAAGTTATTTTTCAACAAAAATGGAAGCAAAATTTAAGTTTGTAATTTTATACAAAAATAGTGAGGTTTATATAAATATTTCTTTGTCAGAGTAGTATTAAGGTTTATATATTGTTGGACTTCTATTAAGAGACAATACTAATTTTGAGTGGGAGATAAATCAAGCTTAGATATAAATTTAAGGTTATTAGGGATAATAATAGTTTAAAGGTTGAATTTATTGATAATGGTGGGCGGAGAGTTGGAAAAGTGGAATTGGGGGTGAAAATTGAATTGTTTATGATATGCAACAAACTTCTCACATTCTTTTAGCACTTTTACATTTATCTTAAATAATTTTTGGTTAAAATGACTATTTTAGCAAATAATTAATCGTGTTACAATATTTACAAAATAGATAAAAGGAGGTTCATTAAATGAAACTTAAACAAAACAAATTTTTTATTTTCATCTTTTCTTTTGTATTGCTTGCAGGTTTAACTCTTCCCACCCAGGCTTCAGCTGAAACAAAACAAAACGTTCAACTAGTCTACTCTAAAACCATGAGCAAAGACAATCACATTTTTGCTTATGGCTATGTTCAAACACTTCCATCTGAAGGAGGATCGGTTGAACTTCACTATCAGGTAGGAGATAATGTTTGGAAAGATACAAATGCTACATATGTTGGTGTAAAAGATAATGCATATGGGTTATGGTATTTTGAGATTGATGGTGGTCAAGATCCTATGTCGGACTATTCTAAGTCAGGAAAAAATTTTAGATTTGCAGTGAAATACACAACTTCTTCTGGACAAGTTTATTGGGATAACAATAATGGGAATGAATTCAAAGTTAGTGGAGGGTATTCTGCTAATTTCGGCAGATATGTTCTAGGCTCTAGCAATTTAGTTCTTGCAAATACCAATAGTTGGACTAGTGATAATACTTATTTTACAGGGCAGATAGCATTAAAAAATTCAGATTACAATAAGGTTGTAAAAGTTAGATACAGTTGTGATAACTGGGTTACTTATAAAGAGACTTCTGCTATATATCAGTTTTCTGAACCAAATGATGTAGAAATATGGAGTTTCAGAGGCGAAGGTCCTGCTAATGCAAAAGATTTTAAGTTTGCAATATCTTATACAGTAAATGGACAAACCTATTGGGACAATAATTTTAATTCAAACTATATGGTTAATGTATCTGAATCCTTAAATAATCCTGGAGTAAGATAACTTACAATGGGCTGTTGCACAACTAACTAGTAAGTTGTGCAACAGCACTTTTTTATTGTAAAAAAATAAAATACAAAAAGAAAGCATCACAAGTATTTATGAAATATTTTTTAGTTAAGTTACTTGGTTTAATAAGATTCCAAGTCTTTGATACATTCTTCACAAATATGTATTCCTTTAAAATCGGTAATATTGCTCACATTGCCACAAAAACTAAATCTAGGAGAATATTAAAAAAAGAATTGATAGAATCAACTGACTTAATGTTACTAAATGATATTTAAGTGAATACTATAATATTTAATACATAAAATATATCTGAATATAGCTGAAAGGTTGGTGCGTAATGAAAAAATTTGCTGTTTTATGTTTAGCTTTTTTATTTTTGTCATTTAATATACTTGGAGTAAAAACATTGGCTGTATCTCAAACTAATGTTTTAAAACAAGGCGTTTATACAGTATCGGATTTGAATCCTTCAGAAGGCAATCTTTATGACATTGTAAATGTTTCTCAAATAGAAAATGCCTATATACTTATCTTTGATGAAAATTTTGTTATAATGCAATCTCTACGATTACCTATTAGTGTAAAAAGTTTTAATTTAATACCATTGAAACCAAACTACCAACTTGTAGTACTTGGTAAATCAGAAATATATATAAGTCCAAGACCAGTTAAGTAGTTATTTTTTGGTTTATAATGGTAGATTTCGTGTTGTTGTACACGCAATCTACCTTTTAAAAATATATTAAGATTACATTAAGTTTAGTAACTTGTCTTTGAGTTAAAGTAGATATATCATAAATGTTTTGAGAAGATGCATCGGTTATTACATTAGAAAATTTTCAAGTCTAATAAGCAAGTATGGAGAAGCAGCTACTGGAAATCTTATATTCGCAATTACACCAATTAGATCATTAAGCTTCCTAACAGTAGAAACTCTTAACATATAAGTTCTCTTTACATTTAAAAAGTCCCCATCAATAAGTTCTTCGGATGTTAAATCATCTTTACTCATCACAAATTCCTTTTTTCTCGTCATAATAATCACCTCTGATAGGGATATATGCAAAAATTAAGCATATTCTTCAGAATAAATATGTTAATATTCTTCACCATAAATATTCTTAAGAATATGCTGAAAAAATGCGGGCTTGAAGAGGTTTCAAGGGAACATAGTACAAAATTTAAGTCATTGAGCTTTAAAATAAAGTTAAAAAGCAGCCTATAAGGCTGCTTTTTGGGTGTGAGACATTATAGAAAACTATAACGGTGTGTTTATATTACCATAAAGGTAATTATATGTCAATATATAAAAATATTGCTAGGTTGGTGGCGTTTTGTAGGGGATTTTTAGGAATGTTGGAGTTAGTTTTAATTTGTTGGTGAAGGTTAATGGGATTGTGAATAAAGATTTTAAGATACTTTAGATGTCCAACTTCCATCCCTATAAGTTGGTACTGATGATTTAATGAAAAATATATAAATTGGAATTACTAATTATTTTAGGTATAATATGGATATAGGAAATTAACTGTATGTAGATGGGATTTGAAAAAATATTGTGAGATGATTAGGAGGGGAAATTTGTTAAATATTATTAGTTTAATGTGTTTATTTTTACTAGCGATGGTCTTTGTAATTCTATATATTAAGGATAAGAAAGCATATCAATTTTTAGGAATAATTGATGCGATTATAGCCATTTTTTTTAAAACTCCATTTTCAATTGGTATTAGTAAAACCTTAGAAAATACATTGGTTGGAATAATGTTAATATTGATGATAATTATCTTTTATTTATTAATGAGTGATAATAGGGAAAAGTATGAATGATAAAATTTGGTTAATAGTGATAGAGTATAAATATTACGAGGTGATAATTTGATATAACAGAAGTAGAAAGAATCCTTAGGAGAGAGGATTCTTTTTTTATAGGTCAATAGCTAAAATTGATTAAATAATTATTAGATATGCAAAAATAGTTTATTTTTGAGTATAACAAATAAAGGATATAACTGCTTTATCCTTTATTTTGCTGAGCTTATAAAAAGATCTTAAAAGTAAATACTAAAAACATCAGTAGGCTGCGATGCAAGCAATTTTAAAAAGTAAATAAAAACGTAACTTTAGTTACCGATTCATATATAAATAAATGTTATTATATTCATATGATAAGATTTATTAGTTGAAATAGGTAATCAATTAAAGTCTATAAAGAAAGGATGATGTGCAAATGAAAAAAGACATAAATTATATTACTATAGATGGTCGTGGAGAACATGAGTCCTTTAGGGATTGCATTACAAATGCTATTGAAGACCTAAAACCAAATGAAGGAATACATGTAATTAAAGATTTTGAGCCTTTCCCAATGTATAAAATGATGGAGGCAAGAGGCTTTGACAAATATATTGAGAAAATAAGTGATGAAGAGTATCATGTCTATTTCACACCTAAAGCTCAACTTGAAAAAATTAAAATGGGTGAATACTTGAAGGTAGATGAAACAAAAATCAAAAATATTATGGATATTAAGCTAAGTTACCTAAAGGGAGAAATCTCTTTAGAAGAGGCAAAATTGAAAATGAAAACTTCCGTTGACAAGGTAACAGCACAAGAATTTGCTATATGCGAACAATATCTTCAGAAGTATGGAATTACAGATGATGAATTAGCACAAAGAATGAACGAAATCCTTGAAATTTTTGAGGGTATACTTGTAAGTGATAAGATTCAGCTGCCTTCAGGACATCCAATTAGAACTTATCTTGATGAGATTGAAGCTATAAGAGAAGTACTTAAAGAAATGAAGGAACTGTTACAAGGTAAGTTTATTAAGAATAGATGGTCTGAGCTTTACGATAAATTAGGACAGATAAATGTTCATTTTTCAAGAAAGCAAAACCAATTGTTTTCTGCATTGGAGAGCAAGGGGTTTGATAAGCCTTCAAAGGTCATGTGGACTTTAGATAATAACGTAAGAGACATTATTAAAAAAGCTAAGGATTATTTGCAGGCTGACCAGGATCAAGAATTTTTAAAGCTTCAAGAAGAAGTCCTTGAGATGGTAGAAGATATGATGGTAAAAGAGGAGGAAGTACTATTACCGACTGCTTTGGATTTACTAACCCAAGAGGACTTTGTAAAAATGAGAAAATCTGATGACGAAATTGGTTATTGTTTAATTCAAAACCCACCAACTTATGGAAATGAGAAGGAAGCTGGAGTGGCTTCAGAATCTAACAATGAATTGCTTAAGGATTTGGCAAAAGTGCTTCAAAAACATGGCATACTTTCTGCTCCTTCAAAAAATGAAGTATTGGATGTGAGTCAGGGAAAACTGACCATTGAACAGATTAATCTTATATTTAAGCATTTACAAGTGGATTTATCTTACGTGGATGAAAATGATATAGTGAAGTTTTATAGTGATACTAAGCACAGAGTATTCCCAAGAAGTGCAGGAGTTATTGGAAGAGAAGTTCAAAACTGCCATCCAAGAGAAAGCGTTGATACTGTTGAAGAAATTATCAGAGCATTTAGAGCAGGAGAGCATGATGAAGCCGAATTTTGGCTGGAAATGGGCGGAAAATTCATATATATCATCTATAATGCAGTAAGAGACGAAGAAGGAAACTTTAGAGGCGTTTTGGAAATGATGCAGGATGTTACACACATTAGAAGCCTTACAGGAAATCAAAGGCTCTTGTCCTGGGGCAATAAAAAGGAAGAAGATAAGCCTGCTAAGGATTCAGGTGCAGAAGTTAAAAATGAGTATGGAATTACAAAGAATACCATAATAGGGGATATAGTAAAAGATTATCCCTTTATAAAAGATTTTTTAGTTGATTTATCTCCTAAATTCAGCAAGTTGAAAAATTCTTTATTGTTCAAAACTATGGCTTCCATGGCTACAATAGAAATGATCAGTGCTAGAGGAGGCTTTGAGGTTAATGAGTTGATAAATAAAATTGTGGGAGAAATTCAAGCCCAAAAGTAAAAGCTGTAATTTACGTGACAGGATGCATTAATTTCATAAATAATTAAGGAAGGAGAATCGCCAGATGATGGGCGTTTTTCTTCTTTTATGTGTGCCCAGCATGGGCACGTACTAGTCGGTGAAAGTCCGATATGGGGGTTGATAGTGCCAACCATTAGCTTAAGACAA
>NZ_SULK01000034.1:0-28921 GCF_007115085.1 Clostridium sp. HBUAS56017
TATGGCGCTATAGCCAAGTGGTAAGGCAGAGGTCTGCAAAACCTTTATCCCCGGTTCAAATCCGGGTGGCGCCTCCATACTAAAGCACTTGAAAATACTATATTTTCAAGTGCTTTTTATTTTTATTAGATAATCTTCAGAAGAGAAAAAATTATTTAATCATGCCTATAATCTCACAAGTTAGATATGTATGAAAGTAAAAGATTTAGTTCAAGTCTATTTGTCATTTCCTTTAAAGATCGTTGTGAGTTAAGTTTATTTCATAATATATATACTATGAATAATGAAAAGAATATACCAATACAAGTATTAGTGCATAAGAAAGCCTGACAAAGTTGGTAACTAATATCTATAACTTATGCAATATAATATCTATGAAAAAAATTCCTTAAAAGTATTTTTATTAAAGTTTAGTGAAATAATTAAAGAAAATATTGAACAGCACGATAAATAAAAGGTTAATTAGAATATATTGGGTTGTGTTGAATAAGTAGTTAGAATTTTATAAGATAACGGATGCTAGTTAAGAAGAGTAATATGCGTATAACCTAAAGGATTAACAAAAAATTTTTAGGGGGAATAAAAATGAAAAAAATTTTTAAAGTAATAGGGGTATTTTTAAGTATTCTGATTATAGCTGGAGTGATTTTTGGTACTAATGATATGAAGAAAGTTTCAGCATCTACGGCTAAGGTAGGACAAGCTTTACTGCAACCAGAGACAGGATGGAAAAGGGTACCATGTACTGATCCTGCTTTTACTTACGTAGGATTTAACTTAGTGTGGCAACCTGAAGCATATGTACAAAAGATATTAGATACACGTAAAGAAGATAGTACGATAAAGTTTAATTTTACTGGTACAAAATTTAGATTAATATTATTCACAAATTATGATAAATGTAAAGAAAACATAATAAAAATTAATGGAGTGGAATATAAGTTTTCAGATTATACAAGTGGATATGTTAAATGCAATCTAGCTTTTGAGAAACTAGATTGTAATCAGGGAGTGAATACTGTAGAGGTAATATCAAAAGGATATGTAAGTGTGGATAGTATTGATATCGATGCAGATGGAAGTATAAACACTTATGGGAATAAATCAGTAACAGGGATATCATTAGATAAAACATCGTTAGATATGAATATAGGAGATACAAGTAATTTAATAGCAACGGTAGCTCCAGATGATGCTACTAATAAAACGCTTAAATGGACTTCAAGTGATCCAAGTATAGCAACAGTTGATGAAAATGGGAAAATAACGGCGATAAAAGAAGGGGCTGTTACGATAACAGTAGCTGCACAAGATGGAAGTGATAAAGTTGCTACTTGTATAGTTAATATAAAGAATTCTGGGTATGGAAGTGGCCTTTTAACTGTGACAATGACAAATGGGCAACAGAGAACATATAATTTAAGTAAAAGTCAAATAGATGATTTTATAAAATGGTATAAGAATAGAGCAAATGGACAAGGTGAATTTATATATGCATTTGATAAAGAACCAAGTTCAGGAGCATATACAAAGCGAACTGAATATTTAATATTTGATAAAATATCGAACTTTGATGTTGACGAATATAGCACTCGGAATTAAACAAAGATAGAGGAAGATTTAGTTGTTGAAGGCGGAAGACTTTGTACGTAGAATGAATACTTAAGTTTAAAGGATTTTACAAATATAATTTCCATTTAAAAAAGAGCAGAAGTGCTCTTTTTTAAATGGAAATTATATTTTTAATATATAGGATAAGGAATAATGTCTATTAACATAAGGTAAAGTAATCAATTGGTAGTATTAATCGATTTGATGAGTAAAAGTATTTATGATTAAAAAAAATGTTAAATAATCAACAGCATAAAGCATATTATATAGTTAAATGTGGATAACTATGTTAAAAAGTTTTCTTCAACTGTGAATAACTTTTTTTTATAAGAAAATTTAGCTTTACATCCTATAGGAATAGTGAGATTAGGATAGCTGTGTCCAAAAGGAAATCCGATTATAATTGGAATTCCTAAAGGTTTTAATCTATCAGTAAAAACTTGATCGAGCCTAAGGCTTTTAGTGTAATCAGGTAATGTACAACCATCAAAACTTCCTAGAATAATTCCTTTGCATTTTTTAAAGTTCTTATTATATATTAATTGAGTAAGCATCCGATCTATTGCATAAGGAGATTCATTAACATCTTCAAGTAAAAGAATAGAATTTTTCATATCTACTTCATAAGGAGTACTTAGGGATGAGCATATCATTGATAAGTTTCCACCAACAATTTTCCCGGTGAAAGAACTAGGATTTAAATAGGTAATCTCTTTATATAGGTTAAGGTCATAGGTATATTTAGAAGTATTACTTGATATTATACTCATAAATGAATCTAATGTGGCTAAATCGTCAAAATTTGAGTTTATCATAGGCCCATGAAATGTTATCAATCCTAACTTTGAAAAGTAATTTAATAGTAAAGTTATATCACTATAACCACAGAAAAACTTGGGGTTAGATCTTATTAATTTATTGTTAATAAAGGATAATGTCCTAATTGATCCATATCCACCACGAAAACATACTATTCCATCTACTGATGAATCTTGGAACATGTTATTAATATCATCAGCTCGATCTTGGTCCGAACCAGCTAGATAGCCATATTTATCAAATAGATGAGAACCTAGTTTAATATTAAAGCCAAGAGAAATAAATTTTTCTATTTTTTTATTTATTATTTCTTTATCTTCTGGTGAAGAAGGAGCAATTATACCTATAGTGGCTCCAGCATTTAGGGTTTTTCCTTTCAACATAAAAAATATCCTCCAAAAAAAGAGAGCTAATAGCTCTCCTTACTAGTAATATATATTATGAATAAGTTTTTTATTTGTTAATTGAACATATCTTTTTTAAATAAGATAAATGCGACAAGTGCACATATGCCTACGGTCATCATCATAACTATTGCAAAGGCATACGGAGATTCTTGAAATGGTAAGGTTACATTCATACCATATATTCCACCCATAATTGTTGGAATGGACATCAAGATAGTAACAGAAGCTAATACTTTCATTACTATATTTAAGTTATTTGAAATAACAGAAGCGAAAAAATCCATGGTACTTGCAAGTATATTGCTATATATTTCAGTCATTTCAATAGCTTGTTTATTTTCAATGATAACATCTTCTAGAATATCTTTATCGTCTTCATATTTTTGAATCATATCTAACTTTAGCATTTTTTCCAAGGTTATTTCATTAGCTTTTAATGAAGTAGAAAAATATACTAATGATTTTTCAAGAGAATGCAGTTGTATTAGTTCTCGATTTTTCATGGATTTATGAAGCCTTTTTTCTATCATTAGGCTTTTTTTATCGATTTGTCGCAAATATAGAAGGTAGTAAGTGGATATTCTATTTAGTATTTGAAGTATAAATCTCGATTTTTTAAAGGTGAAGAAGGTTTTAATTTTACCATTAATAAAATCTGTTAATACTTTGCTGTTTTTTAGGCATACAGTTATTAATTCAGTTTCTGTATATATAATAGCTAATGGATATGTATCATATGTTAATGAGTTATCCTCCATTTCAGTGAATGGTATATCTACAATTACTATAATATTATTATCTTCAATATCTATTCGAGACGTTTCAGCATCATCTAAAGGTGCCTTTAAGAAATCTAAAGGTACGCCAGTCTTTTTTGATGTTAAAATAAGTTCTTCATCGGAAGGAGCAACGATATTTATCCAACATCCATTCTCAATATTATCTAGTAACTCTAATGTTGAATTTTCTTCGCTAGAACTTTTAAAAATTTGAATCATATTATAACCTCCTATGTATCACAGTACAATTATACTATTTTACTGGAGTTAGTAAAAGAAATTAATATAAGTAATGCTAAAAATATTAGGCTAATAATAAGTCTTAATAAAATATCTTTAGCATTCCAATGATTGAAGGATGTATATTTATATAGTTGTTTTAGTGGTAAAAAATTCATTTTTAACTTCAGCTAATAATCCCTCCTTTTCGATTAAGTCAGATCCTGTGAAAGCAAGTGCTAATGCAGCTTTCTTAATTTGTGATAAAGAAAAATCACTAATCGTTTCTTCCGAAAATTTTTTAGTACCATATTCTATAATGGAGTCTTTAATTATAGATATATATGGGTGAATGCAAGGAACTTTTTGACTAACAATTCCTATACTTAATCCTGCTGATATATCTTTAGGAGGATGTATATCAATAATTCCATTCTCTTTTAAGTTGTGGCTGAATAGGCGATTTAATGTTCTATTTGTTACTAATTCTTCATTAGGTGGCTCGTAAAGAGAAATAGTATTAGGGATATGAGTGAGGCTTGAGACACTATTTACTATTTCTCGTATTTTGTTTTCTGTAAGTTCTGCAATATCAGAAGTTTTTGCTCTTATATAAAATTTCGCTTCTGATTCAAGAGGTGTTAATAATGGAGTGTATCCTCCACTAGATAAAATAGAATTAATTTCAACGTTTTTTGGGAAGCCTTTCATTAGTGAATTAAGCATATTAAATGTTAAAAGGATAGCATCTAAGGATGTATATATTTCTCGATTTAAATAACTAAGTTCACTGTTTCCAGTAAATTTAACGCTTAAAGGGGTTATTGCTGATGAAGTTCCACTTTCGCAGGTTATAGTATCAGGGTGGCATTCCATTACTACATCTACATCATCAAAGGTTCCTTGTTTAACCATTGTAGCTTTTGTTCCACCTAGATATTCACCAGGGCAACCTATCAAAATTACTGATCCACCTATTTTATCAATTACATGACCTAATATTAAGGAGGCTCCAACAGATATGCTAGCAAGTGCATTATGTCCAGTTATATGACCACTATTAGGTACAGCATCATATTCACAAAGAAAGCAAATCTTAGGATAACCATTTCCTTTTACAGCAAGAAATGAATTAGTAATATCAAGGTATTCATTAGTTACATTAAAATTGTGCTTTTGTAGAACTTCACAAATATATCTTGAACTTTTTAATTCTTTGTAGCTTTCTTCTGGATTAGAGTATAAGTATTTGCATAAGTCTTCTATTTCATTTTCTATAGTAGCTAGAAAAGACATCATATCTTGTTTCATAATTTTTTCCTCCATAATTAATAGTTACTATTATTTTTAACATTTATCCTAAAAATTATTAGTAAAGTAATTCAAAAGGAATATATATTTAAATTTTAATTCAGTATTTTAAAGAGAATCATTTTTAGTAAGCCGAATTGATGATATAATAACAATAAAATGTTTTTTAATGAATGAGGTAGAATCATGAATAGAGGTTTATTTATTGTATTTGAAGGTGGAGAAGGATCTGGGAAAAGTACAATATTAGAGAAAATATATAACTGGTTAATTGAGAAAGAGATAGATTGTATTAAGACTAGGGAACCTGGAGGAATTAAAATTTCAGAGGATATAAGATCAATAATATTAGATCCGGCTAATACAGCTATGGATGGAAGAACAGAAGCTTTGCTGTATGCAGCTGCAAGAAGACAACACTTGATAGAAAAAGTTATTCCAGCATTAAATAATGGGAAGATAGTGTTATGTGATAGATTTATAGATTCATCTTTAGCATACCAGGGTTTTGCCAGAGAATTGGGGATTAAGGAAATATATGAGATAAATAAATTTGCAGTAGGTGAATATATGCCTGATCTTTCAATATTTTTTGATTTGGAGCCGGAAGAAGGTTTAAATAGAATAAATAAAAATAAGGAAAGAGAAATAAATAGATTAGATTTAGAAACAATTGAATTTCATAAAAAAGTAAGACTAGGATATGAATTTTTATTAGAGAATAGTGAGCATAAGATTGTAAAAATTGATGCATCTAAATCTATTAAAGATGTATTTGAAGATGTAAAAAATATTATAATGTTACATATTGAGTAAAAAAAATTCTTTTTATATATAATACCTAAGGCTTTATGATAAAATATAGATAAGTATTAAATATTGATGGAGGGTGATACTATGAAGATGGTCATATCTATAGTTCAGGATGATGATACTTTTGATGTTGTTGAAGGTATAACAGAAAAAGGATTTAGAGTAACGAAACTTGCAACTACAGGTGGATTCTTGAAGTCAGGAAATACAACATTATTAGTAGGGGTAGAAGATACGAAGGTTGAAGAAGTGATCAGTATAATAAAAAATATATGTAAGAAGAGAAAAGAAGTTGTTGCATCTCCTGCACCATTTTCAGGTAATTCTGATATGTATGTTCAATATCCGGTAGAAGTCCAAGTTGGAGGAGCAACAATTTTTGTTCTAGATGTTGATCAGTTTATAAGAATATAGTATAGAAGAGGTGTATATTGTGAAAGAGTTTATAGGATTTGAAAATATTATTAATGGATTTATGAAACGAGTTGATAACAATACACTTTCGCATGCACACCTCATTGTGGGTCCAGATGGAATAGGAAAAAGTTTAATAGCTAAAAAGTTTGCACTTAAAATATTAGGTAAAAATGATGATTATAATTATGTTGATATAATTAATTATAAGTCAGATAAAGCTTCCTTTGGTGTAGATGAAGTTAGAAAAATAATAGAAGAAGTATCTAAAAAACCTTATGAAGGTGATAAAAAGGTAATTATAGTACATCAAGGAAATAAGTTGACTGTTCAAGCCCAAAATGCTATGTTAAAGACTATAGAGGAACCACCAAAAGGAGTATACATAGTACTATTAAGTGAAAGTTTAGAGTTATTATTGGATACTATAAAATCAAGATGCCAAATTTATAAATTAACTCCATTAGATAAAGATTATATGATTAGGTATATAAAAAGTATTGGGGAAAACGATGAGGATAAGGTATTAACAGCTATAGCATATGGAGAAGGAATTCCAGGACGTGCTGAAAAAATACTTAAAGACAATGAATTAGAAAAACTAAGAAATTTAATTATAGAGTTATTTAATGAAATAAATAAAAATAATGATAATGCTGTATTAGAATATGAAACTAAGTTTAATAAGTTTAAAAATGAAAAGTATGAACTATTGAATTTGATAGCTTCTTTTATAAGAGACATTATAGTATATAAGGAATTAAGAGATAAGAATAATATTATAAATGTTGATAAAATAGATGACGTAGGTAGGTTATCATCTGCTTTATCTTATAATAGATTAAATTCAATGTTACGAAATATAGAAAAAGCAAGAAATAATTTTGAGAATAATATAAGTTATTCTATGGCAATAAGCATTATGCTTATTGGTTTTTTGGAGGGGTAATTGATGATAAACGTCGTAGGAGTAAGGTTTAAAAAAGCAGGTAAAGTATATTATTTTAGTCCTGGTTCATTAAAAATACATAAAGGGGATTATGTTGTTGTTGAAACAGCAAGAGGGATTGAATTCGGAGAATGTGTAATAGGTATTAAGAGTATAGAAGAAGAAGATGTTATTGCTCCATTAAAGAATGTTTTAAGGGTTGCTGATAACAAGGATATAGAAAAGCATAAAGAAAATAAGAGCAAAGAAGAAGATGCGTTAAATATATGTCTAAAAAAGGTAGGGGAACATGGTCTTGATATGAAGCTTGTTGATGTAGAATACACATTTGATAACAACAAAGTTATATTCTACTTTACAGCTGATGGAAGAGTAGACTTTAGAGAACTTGTTAAGGATTTGGCAACTATATTTAAAACAAGAATAGAACTTAGACAAATTGGGGTAAGAGATGAGGCTAAAATGATAGGTGGTTTAGGGCCATGTGGAAGATCTATGTGCTGTTCATCATTCCTAGGTGATTTTGCATCAGTATCAATAAAGATGGCAAAAGAACAGAATTTATCTTTGAACCCAACAAAAATATCTGGAATATGTGGAAGGTTAATGTGTTGCTTAAACTATGAGCAAAGCACATATGAAAGTATAAGGAAAAGCCTACCTAAGGTGGGATCTATAGTAGAGACAGAAGAAGGAAACGGAGAAGTTGTTTCAAATAGTACAGTGAAAGAGTCAGTTAGAGTGAAAATTAGGGTCGGAGATGAGGAAGTACTTAAAGATTTTAAGATTTCTACGATAAAATTAATAACAGGTAATTACGAAGATTCTGTCGATGAAAAAGATATTAAATTAGAAATAGAATCTGAAGAGGATAAGAAGTTAATTAAGGATTTAATTAACGAAAAATAGGGGGAAATTTTATGAAATCTGTACTTAAGGTATTTAACATAAATAATCAACGTGATGTATCTAATATACAAAGAGCAATAACGTCAAATGAAGGTATTATTGCCTGTGAGATATCTATTGAGAAAAAGGAAATACAAGTTATATATAATGAGAGTTGGTTAGATATAGATAAGGTAAAAGAAAGTATTGAAAATTTAGGTTATATGATTCTTTAGTAGTGAGTTATTTTATAAAATAGACTTTTAAAAGGTTATGAAACATGTTAAAATAATTATGGTGTAATAACTATGATTATTTAGGAGGTGTTTTTAATGGCATTCGCAATTAATGATTCTTGTGTAAGCTGTGGTGCTTGTGCTGCAGAATGTCCAGTTAATGCTATAAGTCAAGGAGATACTCAATTCGTTATTGATGCAGATACTTGTATCGATTGTGGAAACTGTGCAAATGTTTGTCCAGTAGGAGCTCCAGAACAAGCATAGTCTGGTAATTAAAGATCGTCTTTAAGGCGATCTTTTTTATTTTAATTCATTTTAGTTTCTTTTAAGAGAATTGTAACTGGATATGAATTTAATGTTTTGGTATCTAGTGAATTTTTAGTTGTTTTTATAACTGATTTTATGGAAGTTATAAAGTTTTTACAACTATCTAAATAGATTAAAGAGTTAGTGGTCTTATAATTCATAGGAATTATAACTTTAGGTTTAATTTTGTGAACCAATTTAATAGCTTCAGTTGAGTTAAGTGTAAAATGGCCTCCAACAGGAATAAAGAGGATATCTATTGACTCAATGGAACGTAGTATATCATCGGGTAGATCATGACCTAAATATCCTAGATTACAAATCTTTAGATTATCAAAAACATAATTATAAATTATGTTAGGTCCTCTCTTTCTACCTTGTGAATTGTCTTGAAAAGAAGGAAATCCAGAAATATTAACAAAGTTAAGTTTATATGAAGAGGCTTTGTCAGCTAGCATAACTTTCTTGGCATTAATTTTAGCATTAGTTGTATCAGAATAATAATGACTTAAAGTAATTATGTTCGGGTTTAAATCTAATAAAGTATCTATAGAAATTGTACTAGGGGGATCAGTTAAGATCCTTCGCCCAAGAGAATCTTGCAGTAAAAATGAACATTCTCCAAACCATTTGATTAACATATAAGCCTCCTTAATAAAGTATATAAGTTATATTTACCCTGAATAGAATAAATTTAAACATAAAGGTAGCAATAAAACTTGAAAAAAATGAAAAAAGATATTAATATAAAATCAAAAGGTCAAGGTAAGTCAAAAACAGAAGTTTAAGAAGGTGATATTGTGGCAAGACTTTCGGATATAATTGAAAATTTTATAAAGAATATGCTTAATGAAAATGGTGGGGAACAGATTCAAATTCAGAGGAATGAATTAGCAGATCAATTTAGTTGTGCGCCATCACAGATAAATTATGTATTAACAACTAGATTTACTTATGAGAGAGGGTATGTTATTGAAAGTAGAAGAGGTGGGGGTGGCTGTATTGTAATAAGACAAGTAAGTTATGATGGGTCGGAAGAGAGGAATAATCTCTTGTATGATTGTATTGGAAATTCTATTACAAATAATAGTTCCTTAGCTTTAATTGAGAGTTTAGTAGAGTCAAATTTAATCACTATGAGAGAAGCAGAATTAATTAAGATGGCTATTAACGATAGGACCTTAGCTAATACAGATGATAGAAATAGGGTAAGGGCTGATATATTAAAGGCTGTGCTTATAGTTGTATTATCATAGAGGGGGTAATAAAAAGTGCTATGTGAAAGATGTAATAAAAATGAAGCTAAGATACATTTAATAAAACTTATTAATGGAAAGAAAACAGAAACATGGTTATGCGAAAAATGTGCAAAAGAACTTTCAGACATACCACTTAAAGCATCTATGGCAGAAGGGGCAGGAATGCCGTTTCAGAATATTTTAAGTGGTTTTTTTGAAACTTTAGATAAAACAAAAAAAATTGAAATAGTGTGCAAAAATTGTGGATTAACATACTCTCAATTTAAGAAGAGCGGACAATTAGGTTGTAGCAAATGCTATGAAAGTTTTAATGATTTGTTGAGTCCTAGAATTAAAAGAATTCAGGGTGACTTAGAGCACGTAGGTAAGATTCCAGTTAGAGAAGGAAATGAAGTGATTCAAAGAAAGAGAATTAAAAAGTTAAAAGAAGATCTACAAAAAGCGGTTATAAAAGAAGAGTATGAAAGAGCTGCAGTTCTAAGAGATGAGATTAAGTTATTAGAATCCCAAAGGGAGGTAAAAATTGATCATGAAGAATTGGATAGATAGTGAAGTAGCGGCTGAAGATGTAGTAATCAGTAGCAAAGTGTGTCTTATAAGAAATTTTTACAACTCTTTATTTACAGATAAGATGAAAACAGAAGAAGCTAGAGAAAATGTTGATAGGTTATATGAAATATTATTAGATAAGATTGATGAAGAAATGACTCTTGTAAGATCATGGGAGCATAATATAGATTTTTTAAAAGTATATTTAGAAAAACATTTAATTAGTGAAGGTCTGGTTAAAAGAAGGGATAGAAGTGCATTTATCATTAATAAAGATGAAACTTTATCCATAATGATAAATGAAGAAGATAATTTAAGAATACAATGTATAACAGATGGATTAGATTTAACTAATGCATATAACTATGTAAATAAGATTGATGATTATATTGAAGAAGTTATAGGATATGCTTTTGATGAAAATTTTGGGTATTTGACAGCATCCCCATCAAATGTTGGGACTGGGCTTAAAGCATCAGTGATGGTTCATCTACCAGCCTTGTCCATTAGTGAAGAAATATCTAATATATTTAATGGACTTAATAAAGTTGGAATGAATATTGAAGGATTGTATTTAGAAAGTTCAAAAGCATGGGGGAATATATATCAAATTTCTAATCAAGTTACTTTAGGGGTGAGGGAATTAGAAGTTATTGATAACTTAGAAGGCATAGTTAATAATATTATTAATGAAGAGAAAAAATTTAGAGAAGTAGTGGATGACAAATATAAGAATGAACTTGAAGATAAAATATATAGGGCATATGGTGTTATGAAATATGCTAAGCTTATTAAACCAAAGGAAGTTTTAGACTTATTATCTTACTTAAGGTTAGGAACAGAAATGGGTTTATTGCACATAGACAAAAAAGTGTTAAATAAATTATTGATAGATACTAGAACTTCTATGATACAAAGAAGTTTACCAAAGGGAACAGATACTATGGAGCAAGATATCTATAGAGCAAATATAATTAAAGAAAGATTAATATAATAATTAGTTTGGAGGTGTAGTATGCCATACGGTAAGTTTACAGAAAGAGCTCAACTTGTGATATTAGGGGCTCAAAAAGAATCACAAAAATTTAAACATGGATATATTGGAACGGAGCATATACTTTTAGGAATTTTAGAAGAAGGTGGAGATGCTAAGGAGCTTTTAGGTAAATACGGAATAGAAATAGAGTTAGTACGTAACCTAATTGAAGACTACTTGGGATTTGGTGAGGTATTAATGCCTAAAGGAGAATTATTACTTACACCAAGAACAAAGAGATTATTTGATGAAAGTTTTGTGGAAGCAAAAAATTTAAATCATAAATATGTTAGTCCCGAGCATTTATTGCTTGCATTAGTTAAGGAACAAGAAGGAGTAGCTTATACAATTTTAAGTAAGTTAGATTTAGATTTTAAGGGATTGAAGAAAGAATTAGTAAATCTCTTGACTGAGAAAGAAGTTGATCAAGTAGTTGATGGAGAAAGAGAAGAATCAAAAGAAAGTAAGACTCCATTGTTAAATCAATATAGCAGAGATTTAACAAAACTTGCTCAAGAAGGAAACTTAGATCCTGTTATAGGAAGAGATATAGAAAATCAAAGAGTTTTAGAAATATTATGTAGGAGGACTAAAAATAATCCATGTTTGATTGGTGAACCAGGAGTAGGAAAGACAGCAGTGGTAGAAGGTTTAGCGCAAAGAATAGTAGATGGGAATATACCAGAGCTATTAAAAGATAAAAGGGTTGTTAGCCTTGATTTAAGTAGTATGATAGCTGGAGCAAAGTATAGAGGTGAATTTGAAGAAAGACTTAAAAAGGTCATGGAAGAAATAAGAAATAACAAGAATGTGGTTGTGTTTATTGATGAGATTCACACTATAATTGGTGCTGGGGGAGCAGAAGGAGCTATTGATGCCTCTAATATATTAAAGCCAGCTCTTGCAAGAGGAGAGATACAATGTATAGGTGCTACAACTATAGATGAATATAGAAAGTATATTGAGAAAGATGCTGCTCTTGAAAGGAGATTTCAACCCGTAACAGTTGGAGAGCCAACAAAGGAAGAAACCTTAGAGATTTTAAAAGGGCTTAGGGAGAAATATGAAGCTCACCATAAAGTTACAATAAGTGATGAAGCTTTAGATGCATCTGTAGATATGGCCGATAAATATATTACAGATAGGTTTATGCCAGATAAGGCGATAGATCTTATGGATGAAGCGGCTGCAAAGCTACGTATAGAAAATCTAGTGTCACCGCCTGATTTGAAAGAGATTGTGCTAAGTATTGATGATGTAATAAAAGAAAAAGAAGAGGCCATAAGAATTCAAGATTTTGAGAAGGCTGCAGCACTTAGAGATAATGAAAAAGATCTAAAGGAAAAATTAGATAATTTAAAAAGCGACTGGAATTCTCAAAATTCAGTTCAGTCTTTAACTGTTACGAAAGAGAATATTGCGAAAGTTGTTGCAACTTGGACTAAAATTCCTGTAGAGAAACTTACAGAAAGAGAAAGCGACAGACTTTTAAGATTAGAAGAAATTCTTCATAAAAGAGTAATTGGACAGAGTGAAGCTGTAAAGTCAGTAGCTCGAGCTGTTAGAAGAGCAAGAGTTGGCTTAAGAGATGAAAAGAGGCCTATAGGTAGTTTTATATTCTTAGGACCAACAGGAGTTGGAAAAACAGAATTATGCAAGGCTCTCGCAGAGGCTATGTTTGCAGATGAAAATAATATAATTAGAATTGATATGTCTGAATATATGGAAAAACATTCTGTATCTAGATTAATTGGAGCGCCTCCAGGATATGTAGGATATGAAGAGGGGGGACAATTAACAGAAGCTGTTAGAAGAAAGCCTTATTCTGTTATTTTATTAGATGAAATTGAAAAGGCACATTCTGATGTATTTAATATATTGCTTCAAATTATGGAAGATGGAAGATTAACAGATGGAAAAGGAAAAGTCGTTAATTTTAAAAATACAATTATAATTATGACTTCAAATGTGGGTGCACATTCTATAAAAAAGCAAAAGTCAATGGGATTTGTTATTGATACAAAGAGTGATACAGAGTATGAAAAAATGAAAGAGAATATAATGGAAGAGTTAAAAAGAAGTTTTAGACCAGAATTTTTAAATAGAATAGATGATACCATTGTATTCCACAAATTAACTAAAGAAGATATGCTATCTATAGTAGACTTAATGTTAAATTCTATAATAAAAAGAATTAAAGAAAAAAATATTACTTTAGAATTTACTAAATCATGTAAAGAGTTCTTATTAGATAAAGGTATTGATTTAAATTATGGAGCAAGACCTTTAAGAAGAGTAATAACTAAAGAAGTTGAAGATAGATTAAGTGAAGAACTTTTACGTGGAAATGTTAGTATGGGAGATAGCTTGCTAGTATCAGTAGAAGAAGATAAGCTTGTATTTACTACGATCAAGGAAATATCAGTAGAAAACACTGAGGATACAATTCATAGTTAATAGTAAGCATGTATATAAGAGAGATTGATGCAAATACTTTTTGTACCAATCTCTTTTTTTAATAATACATTAATGGAAGTGAGATAATAATATATAGAGAGAAAGCAAGAAATATTAAATAATAATTATTATTGATTAATTATTAAAATATGTTAAAATAAAATAAAGATAAGGAGTGAAAGATTTGAGTAAAGAAATTAAGAATATAGATTTAGTAATTTTAGGTGGAGGACCGGCCGGGCTAACATCAGCTATATATGCTTCAAGAGCTAGAATGAAAATGATTCTTTTAGAAAATGCTTTTTTAGGAGGGCAAGTTAGAAATAGTTACTTAATAGAAAACTATCCTGGTTTTAAAAATATTGATGGAGCTTCTTTAGCGGATAAGATGCAGGAACAAGCAGAAGAAGCAGGAGCTATTATAGATGAATTTGATCCTGTTGTTGATATAAAGTTAACAAAAGATGAGAAGATAATAGAAACTGAAAGCTATATTTATAATACTAAGACTGTTGTTATAGCAACTGGAGCAGTTCCTAAAAGATTGCCAATTCCAAGTGAAGAAAAGTTTTCAGGAAGAGGAATCCACTATTGTGCAGTTTGTGATGGAGCAATGTATTCAGATAAAATTGTAGGAGTTGTAGGTGGTGGAAATGCAGCGTTAGAAGAGGCTGTGTTTTTATCTAGATTTGCTAAAAAGGTTTATATAATAAGAAGATATGATTACTTTAGAAGCGAAAGATCTGTATTTGATGAAGCAAATAATAATTCTAAAATTGAAATTTTATATAATGAAGATCTTGTTGATGTAACTGGAGAAGAGTTTGTTCAGAGGGCAAGGTTAAAAAATACAATTACTGAAAAAGAAAGAGAAATAGAAATAGATGCAGTATTTGGTTACATTGGAACAGAACCTAAGACAAAGGAGTTTGAAAAATATATTGATCTAACTTCAAGTGGGTATATTATAGCAGATGAAATGATGAAAACTAATGTGCCAGGTGTGTTTGCAGCTGGAGATGTTAGAGATAAAGTGTATAGACAAATAACTACTGCTGTGGCAGATGGAACAATAGCAGCTTTGGAAGCAGAAAAATATATAAAGTAGAAAAGGAGAATAAGAGATGGTAAAAATATATTCAACATCATGGTGTCCAGGATGTATAAAGTTAAAAAAGTATCTAAACATGAAGGGGGTAGAATTTCAAGAAATTAATGTTGCAGATAAACATGAGGATAGAGAAGAAGTGTTTAAGGTATCAGGGCAAAGAACGGTACCAGTTCTAGAGTTTAATGGAGAAGTAATTGTGGGGTTTGATAAATCTAGAATAGATAAAATAATTGGTTAAAACTGAGGTGAAAAGATGTTTGATAATTTATGTAATGATAATAAGATATTCAAAAACCTAATAGGTGGAGATTGGGTTATAGCAGATGATAGTGAACTAATAGAAATTAAATCACCGATAGATGGAAGTTTAGTTGGAAAAGTTGGTGCTATGAATACTGGGGAAGTAGATAAAGCTATTAGAGTAGCCAAGGAAGTTCAAAAAGATTGGAAGTTAGTCCCTATAAGTGAGAAGGCAAAGGTGCTTCATAAAGTTGCTGATATCTTAGAGGAGAAAGTGAAAGAGTTAGCAAGTATAATGATGCACGAAGTTGCAAAGGACAAAAAAAGTGCTGAATCAGAGGTTATTAGGACTGCGGATTTTATTCGCTTTACGGCTGATACAGCAAAGAATATTGCTGGAGAAAGTTTACCGGCTGAGAGTTTTCCAGGTTATAAAAGAGATAAGATATCAGTTGTAACTAGAGAACCTCTTGGGGTAGTGTTAGCTATATCTCCATTTAATTATCCATTAAATTTGGCTGCATCTAAAATAGCTCCAGCTTTAATGGCTGGAAATACTGTTGTGTTAAAACCAGCAACTCAAGGAAGTATTACAGCATTACATTTGGTAAAGATATTTCAAGAAGCAGGTCTACCAAATGGTGTCTTAAATTCTATAACAGGTAAAGGTAGTGAAATTGGAGATTATGTTGTAACGCATCCAGAAATAAATTTTATTAATTTCACAGGAAGTACGGAAGTTGGAAAAAGAATTTCGTCGATAACTACAATGGTTCCGTTATTAATGGAGCTTGGTGGGAAGGATGCAGCAATTGTTCTAGAAGATGCAGATCTTGAGTTAGCAGCGAAAAATATAATTGCAGGAGCTTTTTCATATTCAGGTCAAAGATGTACGGCGGTAAAAAGGATTTTAGCTGTTGATACAATTGCTGATAAATTAGTGGATATTTTAAAAAGAGATATTAAAAAGTTAAAGGTAGGAAATCCACTTGAAGGAGATGCAGATATAGTTCCTCTTATTGATGAGAAAGCGGTTGAATTTGTAGAAAATCTTATTAAAGACTCTAGGGAAAAAGGGGCAACCCTTGTAGTAGGTGGAAATAGGGAGGGAAATATAATATATCCTACACTATTTGATAATGTAACAAGAGAAATGAGATTAGCTTGGGAGGAGCCATTTGGACCTGTTCTTCCAATAATAAGGGTAAAGGATAAGGATGAAGCAATAGAAATAGCAAATGAATCGGAGTATGGGCTTCAATCAGCGATTTTTACAAATAACATAAATGAAGCATTTTATGTTTCAGATAGGTTAGAGGTTGGAACAGTACAAGTGAACAATAAAACTGAAAGAGGTCCAGATCATTTCCCATTTTTAGGTGTTAAGGCATCTGGATTGGGAACTCAAGGTATTAGATATTCTATAGAAGCCATGTCTAGACCAAAAGCAGTTGTTATAAATATTAATAATTAAAATGGGGTCAGGGTAAGTTTATGCTACTCTGACTCTGCTTTTTGGTGTGCTAAAAATTGGAGATACAAAAAAAGACTATTGGAGGATTTCCAATAGTCTTTTAATAAGAAAGTATTAAATAATACATTAAATTCTGATTAACTGCTACATGAAAAATTATATATTTATTGGTGTGAGAGATTGGTAGATGAAATAATTGTCTACTTCCTACTCTGCTATTTAGATAATGCAGTATCTATTGCTGGTTTATCAAAACCGATAATAACAGTACCATTTATGTCTAGAACAGGAACTCCCATCTGCTTAGATTTTTTTAGCATTTCTTCTCTTGCAGACATATTTTCACCAACATTAAACTCTTCAAATTCTATATTTTTAGATTTTAAGTAATTCTTAGCCTTTACACACCAAGGACAAGAATTAGTAGTATATACTTTAACCATCTTAATGACCTCCATAATTATATTTTATTAAAAATAGAGTACAACTTTTTAATGCTTTTTACAATATATAATATGTAGAAAACTAATTTTTGAGACTCTGCTTTTTAACGTGCTATCTTTTTAGAAGAGAAAAAAATTTATTATTTATAATATCATCCCTTAATATCTTTAGTATTTGGCAATAATTAAGGTAATATACTTGTAAATATGCATATTAATTTAAAAAGGATATATTGATATTTAAATTATTTACGATAATATATAGAAAATTATTTTTTATATTATCGCCGCTGAATAAATTTCTATAATAACTATTAATGATTTAATAATCTATGATATTATAAAAAGGGTAACAAACGTTATAGTTTCTTATTTTTATTAGAGAAGAGGGATAAAAATGGCTAAAATTAAATCTATATTTACATGTCAGCAGTGTGGATATGAATCACCAAGATGGCTTGGAAAATGTCCTTCTTGTAATGCTTGGAATACTTTTGTAGAAGAGATAAAAGGAAATTCTTTAAGCAATAAAAGTAATGCAACTAAGAAGAGTATTCTACCGGAAAATATGCCTAAAAGCATTAAGGAAATTAAATCAGGGGAGAAGGAACGACTTAAAACAAATTTAAAAGAATTAGATAGAGTTTTAGGTGGAGGGTTAGTAAAAGGTTCACTAACATTAATATCAGGTGATCCTGGTATAGGAAAATCAACATTGTTACTTCAAACTGCTAATAATATAGCAACTAATTACGGGAAAGTTTTATACGTATCAGGAGAAGAATCTGAAGAGCAGATTAAAATTCGAGGAGATAGATTAGGTGTATCATCGAAAGATTTATATATAGTATCAGAAACTAGTTTGGATATAATAGAAGCTTACATAGAGGAAATTAAACCTGTATTTGTAATAATAGACTCGATTCAGACAATTTATAAAGAAGGTGTTACATCTGCTCCAGGAAGTGTTTCACAGGTAAAGGAATGCTCAAATCAAATAATGAGAATAGGAAAGGGTAATAATATACCGCTTTTTATAGTAGCTCATGTGACTAAACAGGGTGAACTTGCAGGTCCTAGAGTTCTAGAGCATATGGTTGATACAGTTTTATACTTTGAAGGAGAAAGAACCGAAGAATTTAGAATATTAAGGACAATGAAAAATCGTTTTGGAACTACTAGTGAAATAGGAGTGTTTGAAATGAGGCAAGAGGGACTTATTGAAATCTATGACCCTTCTAAAATGTTCTTAGAAGATACTACGTTTAATCAGGAAGGATCTGTAGTAATAGGAATTATGGAAGGTACCAGACCTATTTTGGTAGAGATACAAGCTTTAGTAACTCAGACTAATGCCCCAATGCCAAGAAGGACTGCTGTTGGAATAGACAATCAAAGGTTAAGTTTAATACTTGCAGTTCTAGAGAAAAAGTTAAGAATTCCATTTTACAATCATGATGTATATGTGAATGTTGTGGGTGGTTTAAGTATAGAAGGCACTACTGCTGATTTAGGATTGGCAATAGCACTATTATCTAGTGTTAAAAATAAAGGAGTATCTTTACCAAAGGTAATGATAATAGGTGAAGTTGGGCTTACTGGTGAAATAAGGCCAATTAATGGCGCTGATAGGTTAGTGAATGAGGCTGAAAAAATGGGTTTTGAGTATGCTATTATACCTTATAGAAATAGAGATAAGATAAAAAATGTAAGCATAAATATAATGGGGGTTAATAACTTAAGAGAAGTAATTGGAAAGGTATTATAAAGAGAGGTGGGTATATGAGGTTAGAGAAAGATTTAGAAATACAAAAGATTTTGAAGATAATGTGTCCGGGGACAGCATTAAGAGAAGGGCTTGAAAATATCTTGAAGGCTAAGACTGGTGGATTGCTAGTTTTAAGTGATAGTGAAGAGATTATGAGAATGGCAGATGGTGGGTTTTTGATAAATTCTGAATACACTGCTGCTTATGTATATGAACTTGCAAAGATGGATGGAGCTATTATATTAAGTAAGGATTTGAAAAGAATAATTTCAGCGAATATACAATTAATACCTGATTCATCCATACCAACTTTTGAAACAGGAACTAGACATAGAACAGCTCATAGGGTGGCGAAGCAAACTGGGGATGTAGTTATAGCAATTTCACAAAGGCGAAATATGATAACTGTATATAAAGGTGATATTAAATATGTACTTAGAGAGAGTAGCGTGATATTGGAAAAAGCAAATCAAGCTATTCAAACTCTAGAAAAATATGTTGCTGTATTAGAAAGAGGTGTAAATAGTCTAAATTTATTAGAATTTCAAGATTTGACTACGTTATTTGATGTTGCAACAGTTGTTCAAAGAACAGAAATGGTTATGAGAATAGTTGAAGAAATAGAGATTTACATATTAGAGTTAGGGAATGAAGGAAGACTAATTTCTATGCAGTTAGATGAATTAGCTAAAAATATAGAAAGAGATGGAATTTTACTGATAAAAGATTATTTAACTGAAGGAATGAATGCAGCTGATGTGTATAAAAATATTCAAAAGTTATCGCAAAATGAACTTTTAGATTTAGAGGCTATAGGCAAAGTTATTGGATATGGAGGAGAACCATTAGTTGAAACTTTAATATCACCTAAAGGGTATAGGGTATTAAGTAAAGTTCAGAGAATACCAGCTAATGTAATAGAGAATTTAATTAGAGAATTTAAGGATTTGACAAGCATAATAGAAGCAGAAATAGATGACTTAGATAAAGTAGAGGGTATTGGAGAAGCAAGAGCAAGAACAATAAGATCTGGATTAAAGAGAATAAGTGAACAAGTTTATTTAAATAAGCAATTATAATTTTTTATAGATGGGGGATCATTAAAATTTATTTTATAATGATCCCCTTTACTTATCTAAATGTAAATTTACCCAAAGTATTAATCTTATCCTGTTCTTTTAACAATATATCATATAAGTTAATATCTAAATCGTTGCAAAGAGAAGTTAGATAAAAGAGATTGTTTCCCATTTCTCTTTCAATCACTTCACGACAATTATCACATAATTCACCTTCAACATGTGTATTTAAACAATCACATAGATCTTCTATAGAATTTTCATCTAACAGGTGTTGTTTTGTTGCATTAATTTTAATACAACCACAATTTGTAACAGCTTTAGCAATAGCTCGATTTACCCTTGCACTAGATTCAGTATATTTTGACATTAAGTCTAGAATACTTTTGTGTCTAAGTAATGATTCGTTTACTGAATTTTGAAATTCATCAAAAATTATATCCTTCATGAGTATCAACTCCTCTGTATTTTTAAAGTGTGATTGTAATTATATTATAGTTATAAAAATACTTTAATGTCAATATAAGGTGAGAGTCGTATGTCATTACTATATTATAATATACAACGAAATATAAGATTCATAGGGGGTAAAAATTAAAAAAATCTGAATTTATAAATAATTCGTTTTAGAGTTATATTCATTATGATATAATGAGAATAAATTAAATATTATGTAAATTGATTTTATTATTAGAAAATTGTCAATAATTATATAAGGAGGTGAAGAGATGTTAAAGAAATTACTAAGAGGAATTTTTTCATTAGCTGGAGTAATAGCTGGTTATGGAGTTTCAGAAGCCATATTACAAATTCCTTCAATGCAGCAATGGGGATTTTTATCAAATTCATATGAGAAGCTTTTATTTTTAATTTTTATTTCTTTGATATTCGGTATTATTTTTTATTTGTTATCTCCAAAAATTTATTCTGCTATAGCAGAACTTATTGATTATGTAGAAAAAAACGCACAAAAGTTGACAGTAGGAGAAATAGTATATGGTGCAGTAGGTGCATTAATTGCATTAATTATAACGAGTATATTATCAAGACCTTTGTTATCTATTCATGAAGTTTTTGGACCATTAATTGTTATAGTTTTAAATATAATAGCAGCAATAATTGGAACAGATATTATGATTAAGAAAAAAAATGACATTACTAATATATTATTAAGCTTAAAGAAGACAGGGACTACAAAGGAGAAAAAGTCAAAGACTACTGCTAAGTCAGTACCAAAGGTGTTGGATACATCTGTTATAATTGATGGCAGAATATTTGATATTTGTGAAACTGGTTTTATAGAGGGACCATTAATAATTCCAAACTTTGTTTTAGATGAATTAAGACATATTTCAGACTCATCTGATTCATTGAAAAGAACAAGGGGAAGAAGAGGGTTAGATATATTAAATAAAATTCAAAAGGAATTAACTATAGAAACTCAAATTTGGGAAGGCGATTTTCCGAAGATTGCAGAAGTTGATAGCAAACTTCTAAAACTTGCACAAAACTTAAATGGAAAAGTTATAACTAATGATTATAACTTAAATAAGGTAGCAGAGGTGCAAGGAGTACCAGTACTAAATATAAATGAACTATCAAATGCAATCAAGCCAGTAGTAATACCTGGTGAGGAAATGACAGTAGATGTTGTTAAGGATGGAAAAGAATCAAGTCAAGGAATAGCTTATTTAGATGATGGTACAATGATTGTAGTAGAGAATGGAAAGAAGCTTATAGGGGAACGAATAGATGTAATTGTTACATCAGTACTTCAAACGGCTGCAGGAAGAATGATTTTTGCTAAACCTAAAGAGAGTTAATGGCAAGGAGAATGGATTGATGGTTTCAGCAATAATTTTAGCTGGTGGAAGAGGAAAAAGAATAGGAAAAGACATAAGTAAACAATTTATTATTATTAATGAAAAACCTATTTTATACTATACAATAAAGAAATTTTTAGAGTGTAAAAGTGTAGATGAGATAGTACTTGTGTTGCCAAAAGATGAAATTTCCTATTGTAAAGAACATGTTCTGAAAAAGCATTCATTGAAGGTTGATAAAATAGTTGAGGGTGGAAAAGAGAGACAAGATTCTGTTTATAACGGATTGAAGGTGTTAAGTGAAACAGATATTATAGTGATCCATGATGGAGCAAGACCTTTTATTTCGGAAAGCATAATTGATAAGGGGATAGAATGTGCTGTAAAATATGGAGCAGCAGCTCCAGGAGTTATGCCTAAGGATACTATAAAGGTTAGAGATAAAAACTTCTTTTCTAAAGAAACTCTCAATAGATCAGAGTTAGTATCTGTACAAACTCCCCAAGTTTTTAAGTCGGAGATTATTAAAGAATGTCATGAAAAGATAAAAGAAGATAATTTTATTGCGACTGACGATACAATGGTGGTTGAGCGTTACGGGTATAAAGTATATCTTTATGAGGGAGATTATAAGAATATAAAGATTACTACACCTGAGGATTTATTTTTAGCAGAATATATGCTGAAAAAGGATAGCAAGAATTTATATTGACATGAAAATATCGAGGGGATATAATATTAATAAATTTTTATGAATAAAAGTTATGATGAAGAATAGTAGAAATCATTTTTTTCAGAGAGAAAATACTAGGCTGTAAGATTTTCAATAGATTTTGAACCTGCTTCTGAACTATAGTTAAAGACTATCGGTTTAAAACCGTTAACATTATTAGAGAACAAATTTAGGTGGTACCGCGAGCAAAATTCGCCCTAATTATAGGGTGGATTTTTTTTATTGAAAAATATAATGTTTAGAGAGGATGTTATAATATGAAAATGTCAAAAATGTTAGTGTCAACATTAAGGGAAGTCCCAGCAGAAGCTGAGATTGCAAGCCATAAGCTTATGTTAAGAGCTGGTCTTATGAGAAAAATGGCATCAGGAGTATACAACTATATGCCTTTAGGGTTAAAGGTATTAAAAAATATAGAAGATATAGTAAGAGAAGAAATGGATAAAGCAGGAGCTCAAGAATTTTTAGCATCTGCAATGCTACCAGCAGAACTATGGCAGGAATCAGGAAGATGGGATGCTTATGGAGCAGAAATGTTTAGACTAAAAGACAGAAATAATAGAGATTTTTGTTTAGGACCTACACATGAAGAAGTATTTACTGATATAGCTAGAAATGAAATAAAGTCATATAAACAGTTGCCTGTTAATCTTTATCAAATACAAACAAAATATAGAGATGAGAGAAGACCAAGATTCGGAATTATGAGAAGCAGAGAATTCATTATGAAAGATGCTTATAGTTTTGATAAAGATGAAGAAGGATTAGATAAGTCATTTAAAAATATGCATAATGCGTATGTAAAGATATTTAATAGATGTGGGCTTGATGCAAAATGTGTTGAAGCAGATTCAGGTGCTATAGGTGGGGCTAATTCAGCTGAATTTATGGTTAAGTCAGAAGTTGGTGAAGATGATGTTGTTTTCTGTAATCATTGCGATTATGCAGCTAATATAGAAAAAGCACCATCTACTCCAGAAGAAGCTTTAAAAGAAGAATTTAAAGAAGTTAAAAAAGTTGAAACTCCAAATGTAAAAACTATTGAACAATTGGTTGAGTTTTTTAATACAACAGAAAAGAAATTTGTGAAAACTCTTATTTTTAATGCTGATAATAAAATAATAGCAGTAATGGTTAGAGGAGATAGAGAAGTAAATGAGGTAAAGGTAACTAATGCACTTGGTGGAGTTATTAATTTAAATATGGCGACTCCAGAAGAAGTCGCTAGTGCAACTTCGGCAGCAGTTGGATTTGCTGGGCCAATAGGAATAAAAGTATCTAGATTACTAGTGGATGAAGAAGTAACTAAGATGTATAATTTTATTGTAGGAGCAAATGAAACTGGATATCATTTTGAAAATGTTAATTATTCAAGAGATTTCGAAGGGGAAGTTGGAGATTATAGAAATATAACAGTTGGAGAAAAGTGTCCTGTATGTGGTAAAGAAATAACTATTTCAAGAGGAACTGAAGTTGGTCATATATTTAAGTTAGGAACTAAATATTCTGAGTCAATGAATGCTAATTTTATAGACGAAAATGGAAAAGAAAAGCCTTTTGTAATGGGATGTTATGGAATAGGAATCACAAGAACAATGGCATCTGTAATTGAACAACATAACGATGAAAATGGTATTATATGGCCATTGTCGATAGCTCCATACCATATGTCTATAATACCTGTTAATGTAAAAGATGAAGAACAGATGAAAGTTGCAGAAGAGTTATATAATTCATTAAAAGAATTAGGAATAGAAGTTTTAATGGATGATAGAAACGAAAGAGCAGGAGTTAAATTTAAAGATGCGGAACTTATTGGTATTCCAATGAGGGTGACTGTAGGTAAAAAGGTTACTGAGGGTTCTGTAGAGTTTAAATTAAGAACAGGTGGAGATAATGAACTTATTAAAATTGAAGATGTATGCAAAAGAGTTAAAGAAGAATTTGAAAAAAATAATCTTAAAGTAGTTTAGGAGGGATGCTTAATGAAGCTATATAATACTCTAACTAGAAAAAAAGAAGAATTTAGACCCCTAACACCTGGAGAGGTGAAAATGTACGTTTGTGGACCTACTGTATACAATTTTTTTCATATAGGAAATGGAAGAACTTTTATAGTATTTGATACTATAAGAAGATACCTTGAGTATAGAGGGTATAAGGTAGATTTCATACAAAACTTTACAGACATCGATGATAAGATGATAAATAAAGCAAATGATGAGAATACTTCGGTAAAAGAGGTTGGAGATAGATATATTGGCGAATATTACAAGGATGCAGATGCATTAAATATTGAAAGGGCAACGGTTAATCCAAGAGCTACTGACTATATAGATGAAATCATAAAATTTGTAAGTGACTTGATCGAAAAAGGATATGCTTACGAAGTTGATGGAGATGTGTACTTTAGTACAAAGAAGTTTGAGTCATACGGAAAGTTATCAGGTCAAAACTTAGACGAGTTGCAGGTTGGAACTAGAATAAGCGTAGATGATCGTAAAAGAGATCCAATGGATTTTGCCATATGGAAAGCTCAGAAGCCAGGAGAACCAGCTTGGGATAGTCCTTGGGGCATGGGAAGACCAGGATGGCATATAGAATGTTCATGTATGGCTAAAAAAATATTAGGAGATACAATTGATATTCATGCGGGGGGAATGGACTTATCTTTCCCTCATCATGAAAATGAAATTGCGCAAAGTGAAGCGTTAACAGGAAAAACATTTGCAAATTATTGGATGCATTCTGCATACATAAATGTAAATAATAAAAAAATGTCTAAGTCATTGAATAATTTTTTTACAGCTAGAGATGTACTAAAAGAATATGATGCGGATGTAATAAGATTTTTTATGTTATCAGCTCATTATAGGATACAAATAAATTTCAGCAAGGATTTACTTGATTCAGCAAAAGCTTCTGTAGAAAGACTATATAATACTATTTCTATATTAGAAAATCTTTCGGATGAAGTATCTTTGGAAAATATGAATGAAGAAGAAGCTAAGTATCTTAAGTCTTTAGACAAATACAGAGAAAAATATATTGAAAAGATGGATGATGATTTTAATACTGCAGATGCAATAACTGTATTATTTGAATTATCAAAGGATATAAATACTAATGTTTCGGTGAATTCATCTAAGGAGTTAGTAATAAAAACTTTAGAATTAATTAGAGAGTTAGGTAGACCTTTAGGAATGCTTCAAAATACAACAAAGGGAAGTATTGAAGATGAAATAGAAGCTTTAATAGAACAGAGACAACAAGCGAGGAAAGATAGGAACTTTGCGTTAGCAGATAAAATAAGAGATGATTTAAAAGCTAGTGGAATTATATTAGAAGATACGCCTCAAGGGGTAAGATGGAAAAAATCTTAACAAAAAATATTTTAAGGGTTGCAAGGTTTTGCAGCCCTTATTTAGAGGAGAATAAAATGTTAAATGATCTAAGAATAAGAGAATTTTCAAAAGATGAAGTAAAACAATTAAATCCATTGCAATTAGCACTAGTTGGAGATGGAGTATATGAGGTTTTTATAAGAAACTATATACTGGCTTCAAATATGAGTTTATCAGCCCATAAAATACATGTTAAAGCTATAGGATTTGTAAAGGCAAAAAGTCAATCATTAATAATGCATAAAATTGAGGATACACTAACAGAAGAAGAAGAATACATATTTAAAAGAGGTAGAAATGCAAAGTCTGCAACAGTGCCTAAGAATGCAGATGTTAGAGATTATAGAATGGCAACAGGGTTTGAATCCTTAGTGGGGTATTTATATCTAATTGGTGATTTTGAAAGATTACAGTTTGTATTAGAAAATAGTATTGCGATATTAAACAATTAGTGAGGAGAGTTGCTTATGAAACAAGTTAAAAGAACGGAAAATAAAAAAACTAATGAAAACAAAATTGAAGAAAGAGAAGATTTAATTATTGGTAGAAATGCAGTAATGGAAGTGGTAAAAGGGAATAGGACAATAGAATGTATTTATGTATCTAAGGGTCCAATGGAAGGGTCAATTAATTCGATAATTAAGATGGCAAAGGAAAAGAAGTTAGTAATTAAAGAAGTAGATAGAAAAAAATTAGATTTAATGAGTGAAGGAATTGTACATCAAGGAGTTATTGCTAGAGTAACGCCTTATAAATATTGCGAAGTTAATGATATATTAGAATACGCAAAAGAAAAAGGAGAAGCACCATTTGTAGTTGTATTAGATGAAATTGAAGATCCTCATAATTTAGGATCTATTATAAGGACTGCCGAATTATGTGGAGTCCATGGGATAATAATACCAAAACGAAGAAATGTTGGAGTAACAGCTACTGTATATAAGTCATCAGTAGGAGCAATAGAACATGTTAAAGTAGCAAAGGTTACAAACATCAATACAGTTCTTGAAGAACTTAAAGAAGCTGGAATTTGGGTGTATGGAGCAGATATAACGGGAGAAGAATATAGTTATGAAACAGACTTTTCGGGGCCTTGTGCTATTATCATAGGAAGTGAAGGTAGGGGGATTTCTAAGTTAACGTTAAAAAAATGTGATAAACTTATTAAAATCCCTATGGTTGGAAAGATTAACTCTTTAAATGCATCAGTTGCCGGTGGTATAATTATGTATGAGGTGCTAAAAGGAAGATTGAAGTAAATTTGTAAGGGGGAATTCATGAAAATAATTTTTATAGATGGATATAATGTTTTAAATAGTTGGCCGAATTTAAAAGAAGGTAAAAATGATAGTTTTCATGGCCGAAGGTTAAAATTAGTTAATATACTACATAATTATGGTTCATACAGTGATTCAAAAGTTATATTAGTGTTTGATGGACATAAGGTTGCAGGAAATTTGGAAAATAAAGAGGATATAAATAAAAATCTATCTATAATTTTTACAAAAGATGGAGAAACAGCTGATAGTTATATTGAAAGAGAAGTTCATAGCTTAGGAAGAAGATTTGAAGTGTATGTAGTTACTTCGGATTGGCTAGAGCAACAAACTATATTTCAAAGAGGGGCTGTCAGAATGTCCTCATTAGAATTTTACAATGAAGTTATGGAGACTGAGCATAGTATTAGAAAAAAAGCAGCAAAAAATAGAGTCGTAGCGAAAAACCATTTGCAAGATAATTTGGATATTGATGTAGTACAAAAACTTGAGAAGATTCGTAGAAGTGAGTGAATAGTTGAAATAGTTTGACTTGAGAGATTTCGTTAGAGTATAATTTAGAATGTAATTGACATAGTTCGGAGGGGGAGAATTGTACAGTAAAGGGTATTCAATGGGTAATTATTCGGAATTTGAAGAAAAATTAGATGAAGAAGTTGTATTAGAAGCTAAAGATGGTAATGCTAGAGCTCAAGAATATCTTATCACTAAGTATGAGAATTTTGTTAAAGCAAAGGCTAAGTCTTACTTCTTAATTGGTGCAGATAAAGAAGATATCTATCAAGAGGGGATGATAGGTTTATACAAGGCTATAAGAGATTTTAGACCTGACAAGTTAACATCTTTCAAAGGTTTCGCTGAGCTATGTGTAACAAGACAAATTATTACAGCTATTAAAACTGCAACTAGGCAGAAACATATCCCTTTAAATACCTATGTTTCTCTTAACAGACCAATATATGAAGAGGAATCAGATAGGACTTTATTGGATGTACTTGCTGGATTGAAGATAACTGATCCAGAAGAATTAATAATAAGCCAAGAACAGATGGCTCATATTGAAAATGAAATATCTAAAGTACTATCAGAACTTGAATTGGAAGTTCTTACATCATATTTGGATGGGAAATCTTATCAGGAAATTGCATGTGATTTAGACAGGCATGCAAAATCTATAGATAATGCATTGCAAAGAGTTAAAAGAAAACTAGAGAAATGCTTAAATCTAAAGTAGCATTTTTTTATTGACAAATAAAATGATTGATAGTAAACTTTATAATTGGTATATTGAGAAAATAGTCGATATACGAGTGCTCACGTAGCTCAGTCGGTAGAGCGTCGCCTTGGTAAGGCGGAGGTCGTCGGTTCAATCCCGATCGTGAGCTCCAAGAATTTAACAAAACGCTAGGCAAAGTTTATCAAAGAATAGAAGGAGGAATTTTACAATGGCAAAGGAAAAATTCGAAAGAAGTAAACCACACGTAAATATTGGAACAATTGGTCACGTAGACCA
>NZ_SULK01000035.1:0-200 GCF_007115085.1 Clostridium sp. HBUAS56017
GTAAGAACACGTACTTTCGCCTCATATATCTGCCGCATTTACTTTCTCTATTTCGGATAGTTTAGGGCTTTACTTTGATATGCAAGTTTACCCATAGAGTTAAGCCTCAAATACAATTCGTGTACCTCAGACCAAGGCTTTGCCGCCGACTTCCTTCAGATTCCACCTCACAATGGACACCCTTGTCTTAAGCTAATGGT
>NZ_SULK01000035.1:354-27992 GCF_007115085.1 Clostridium sp. HBUAS56017
TAAAAAGACTCATCCAACACGGATAAGTCTTCTTATATGCATTAATACAATTTACATGATTTTATCTTCAAATTTTCCCTCATCTAAATCTTTTACTATTATCTTGTACTTTTCATCTGTTAAATCATATAAGACAAATACTATAATAGCCGCTATAGTTAACGCTACTGCTGGATATAATGCCATTACAGCTTTCATTCCAAGTAACGCACCTGAAGTTTGTTCTGCATTAGGTATGTATCCTGTTAACCCTAAAGCACCTAAAGTCACATATGCTGCTATTGATTGCGCTATTTTTCTTGCAAAATTGAATGCAGCATATATTATTCCTTCTTTTCTCTTTCCTGTATGCCATTCACCATAATCAATAACATCAGAAACAAATGCCCATGTTACACCATTTGGTATAGCTAGACCTGCATAACCTATTGTAACAAATATTGTAAAAGTATAAAAATTAGCTGGCAATACAAAATTTAATCCATTTGCTACTATTCCAATAGCAAAGCCTATCATAGCAGTTTTCTTTTTCCCGAATTTTGCTACAAGCTTTGGAATAGCTGCAATACCAATAATAGAACATCCAATCATTATGGTATTCACAAGAGGTTGAAGTTTAATATCTCCAAGAGCATATTGGCAGTAATATATCATCATTTGATTATTCGCATTCATTGCTGATATTGTGAATAATGTCATAAGAATTATAGCTATTAATGGTTTGTTAGTGAAAACTGCTTTTTTGTAATCATTAAAAGTCAATTTTTCATGGGTTCTTCCCTTAGGTTTAACATTCTCCCTAGTATTTCTAAAACAAATATAGAATGAAATTATCCCTACTAGAGCCATTATAGTTGCAGCTACAGGATATCCAATTCTAGGATCTGTAAAATATGTAAGTATAGGAACAAAGGCTATACCAGTAATTAACTGAGCACCTAAAGAACCTGCTTGTCTAAATGTTGCCATTTGACTTCTATCATCAACATCTTGGGTCATAACAGATGCTAGTGATCCGTATGGAATATTTGTAAATGAATATACAAGTCCCCATATCATATAAGCTGCATATGCATAAATCAACTTATTCCTTATAGACATATCTGGCATAATAAATGTTACTATTGTTAGTACTGCAAGTATAATACTTGATATCATCATAACTGGCCTAAACTTACCAAACTTCCCTGGTTTTCTAGAGTCTATTGTTGATCCAGCTATAGGGTCCATAAATGCATCAAATATCTTAGTAATTACAAAAATATTCTTTGCTGCTGTAGCTGGAATATTGCATACATCAGTAAAGAACTTAGAAAGATATGCTTGTCCTAAATCGAACATGAATCCATTTCCAAAATCTCCAAATCCATAGGATATTTTCTCTTTTAAAGATAATTTTTTCATAATTTTTTACTCCTTTTTATACTGCTTATCATTCTTTTTTATTATTTCATCTAGCTAGATTTCACAAAATACTTCCTATTATTTTCTTGTGTAAAATCTTTACTTAAATTGATATATACATACTTTATTATTTAGTAGTAACTCCAAAAGTTTCATCCTTATATTCCATTTAAATACATTTTATTACAGCTGAATTTTAAAAAAATTTCTTTTATTGAATTTATGTAATATTATTTATTGCTGTTGTACTATTTTAAGAATTATGGTTGAAACATATTTCCTTAGAAATACGATTAAAACTTTCTAATCTTTATATTTCTTTATTTATAATTTGTCATGTATACATCAATTCGTTGCCTATTATATTACTTTTTTAAATGAAAAACAATGTAAAATAAGGAATATACATACTATCATGTTTATTTATTCCGTATTATTAGTTCCAGAATTTAATTTTTTTCATATTATAATAAGACTTTCTCATTATTCGGAGGTAATATGTATATATATTTTTTTAATGAAGAAGATACTCACCGAGCTTCTCAATACAAAATTAAAATTAATGTTGCAAATAGACAACTATCTTTATTTAAAAACGAAAAATTATTTAAAACCTATCCCATAGCTGTTGGCAAACCTTCTACTCCTACTCCTAAAGGAAATTTTAAAATTATAAATAAAGCTTATAACCCTGGGGGGCCTTTTGGTTCTCGATGGTTGGGACTAAATGCACCTAATGGAGATTATGGAATTCATGGTACAAATAATCCGAGTTCTATTGGCAAGGCTGTTTCAAATGGATGTATAAGAACTTATAATAAAAATATAATTGAACTTTATAATCTAGTACCAATTAATACACCTGTTGAAATTATATAGCTAAATCTCCTTAGCATATTAACTATGCTAAGGAGATTTATTATTTAATTACTACCTTATAAAAGTACATTGTTGCAATAAATATATTTAATGTTAAAATGATAGCATGTACTTTGAAAACAAGCTTAGTTGGACAAGCCTGTTTTCTGTTTTTAACACTCTAAAAGAAGTAAGGAGAAATGAAAATATGATTCAAGATATACATCCTAATTTATTTCACAACGAATACGTTGAAAAAACTCCAAATGAAGACAGCTTTATTTTATGCTTCAACGAAAACAATATTCTTTTAAATAATAGTAAAGGTAAAATCTATTACCCTAAATATAGCGACTTTAGCCATATTAATGCTACTTACATATATTTATTTAAAATTGATGAGAAGGAATTTTTTCTTGCTCAAGTTAAAATTGACATAGAAATCAATAATTTTTCATTTGAAAATATAAGCCTATTCAGAACTGCTGTACCAAAATATAATGCCTTTGCAGGTATTACAGCTTATCACTTAAACTGTTGGTATAAAAATAACAAGTATTGTGGAAGGTGCGGACATGAGTTAATTCCTGATGACAAAGAAAGAATGATGTATTGCGAAGATTGTAGAAATATGGTTTATCCGAAGATTTCTCCTGCTGTTATAGTAGCCATTACTCATGGTGATAAATTGCTACTTACTAAATATGCTGGAAGAGAGTATAAAAAACATGCACTAGTAGCAGGTTTTATAGAAATTGGTGAAACTCCTGAAGAAGCTGTTAAAAGAGAAGTTATGGAGGAGGTTGGGGTAAAGGTTAAAAATATAAGATACTACAAATCTCAGCCATGGGGTTTTTCAGAAAGCCTACTTATAGGCTATTTTGCAGAACTTGATGGAGACTCCTTAATAACTATGGATGAAAGTGAACTTTCAGAAGCAATATGGATTAAAAGAGATGAAATTGAAATAGAATATGATGGACTAAGTCTTACAAATGAAATGATATGTAAATTTAAAGATAATATGTAATGTAATAAAACTTTAAGAACCGCTAAACTAAGAATTTAGCGGTTCTTAAACATTTCTACATACAATATTCTCAAATTTTATTACATTATTACTTCTTCAATAAATAGCGTTAGATTTTCACCATCAGTTAAATTACAAAACTTAAATCCATCCCCTGTATCAATAGCCAAAGTTGGTCTAGTATTAGCACCACTATTTTGCATTGTAACTACAGCTGTTTGTCCATTATTTAATTTGACTTGTAACCCATTAGGATAACAATAAACACTTTGCATAAAATCTTTATATGTATCTTCTCCAAATTTATCTACTGCTTCTACTGTTATCTTTTCTACAGCTACATGCGGAAGTATCGCTTCTTCTCCATTATTATTATTTATGCTATTAATATATTCATTACAAATTCCTAGTATTTTAGCAAACTCATGTACCTTTTTTCCTTCAATTCCAAATAATCCTTTTCCATCTTCTCTTTCATACATATAATATACAGCCATATATGTAGTAGACATAATTGCTGGATTTCTCTTCATTAATTCTTGTCCCTTTTTAACATGAGTAATATCATTAGAAAATAACTTACCTATATCATGTAATAAGGCCGCAATTCCCAATCTAACCAATTTCTCTTCATCATACCTCTTTCTAATACCAACCATTAATGATAAAAGAGTTACATCCAGTGAATGTACAGCCATTTGAGAAACATCATCACTTTGAACTAGATTATTTATCATTGTTGCATTTTCTGACAAATTAATATTTTCCGTTAATATTTCAATAATTTCTACAACTCTCTTTTCATTTATATATTCTCTTTTTTTTATTTCTTCAAATACTGCTTTTAATTCTTTAACGGCTTTAAGTTTTATAGGTGCAGGTAAAACTTCCTGTAAATTTAATTCATCATTACAATCTTCAATATATAAGGTAGTAACACCCATTTTCTTAAGCCTCGCTATAACAGTTTCACTTATTACATTTCCCTTATTGAAAAATAGCATTCCATTTTCTGTATATATAGGATTTGCTAAAACCTCTCCAACTAAGTTATCATTTACTAAAACTAATTTCATCTTATGTCACCTCTTCAAATGCTTTAATATATTCATTACAATAGCATAAAAATAAATTTTTTAAAGGTAAATCTGTGGTTATTATGTAATAAGGAGGATGTTCAGGTTCCTTTTTACACTGAGTTTTAAAACTTTCTACATAATAAACTCCTAATTAAGGCAATTATTTTATCTAAAAATAAAATGAATAATTATTAAATTTCAGAACATTTTGTATATATTGCTAAGTTTTCATAAACTTATTCTTGATTTAATTTATAACAAGGATAAAACACTGATTACAAAAGAATCATTAACTCTATAATTGGTTTTCTTAATTACCAACCTATTCAGAAACTCCCACACATATGATTTTCAAATCTACAAAAACTATAATTGCAACTCCAAAACTACATCTTAACTGGAAAGGAGCCTTCACATGAACAGAAATAAAAAAACAAAAAACGTAAAAATGAATAAAAATATAGAACAAATAGAATCAATTAATAACTTTGACTCACTAAGAAAACCCATAAATCATAAAGATAATACTAAATACCATCAACAAGGCTAAAAATATTCTTCTTTCAAATCACTAATTTAATAATTCCTATTTATTTAAAAAATACTTATTAACCTTCTTAAAATAATGACAACCACTACTTTAATACAGGTAGTGGTTGTCACAATTTAACTATTTTCTTTTTCCTAAAATTCTATATCAATTTTTTCAAAGCTTCCTTTGTTGCTAAATCAGTAAAACTTGCTTCAATACTAGTATAATATATATTCTTATAATCTTCATAAGTAATATTAAATTCTTCAGATACTATTTTTAGCTCTCTTGACATACTTGTATCTGATACACTTCTGTTATCTGTATTAACAGTTACTTTTATTCCATCCTTATAGAAGTTATATATAGGATGTTCGTTGTAACTATTAACCGCCTTTGTTTGTAAATTACTTGTGGGACACATTTCAAGAATTATATTTCTTTCCTTCACCACTTCATATGCTTCAACACAGTCTTTTATAAAGATACCATGTCCAATTCTTTCTGCTCCTAAAAGTTCAACTGCTTCTAATACATTTTTACCTATTCCTGTTTCTCCTGCATGAATTGTTACTCTATATCCATATTCTCTAGCTAAAGCTATTGGTTCTACAAACTTTTTACAAAACCCTTCTTCTTCTGCTGCACATAAATCTATTGCCACAACTCCTTTTCCTAAAAATTCTTTTCCTTTTTCTATTACCTCAAGAGCTTTATTTGAAGACATATTTCTCATACATGATAAAATCAAATTGCCTTTTATATCATATTTTTCCTCTGCTTCTCTAATACCATCTATAACACTTTCTATTATCTCTCCTATTTCTAGTCCCTTTGCTGTGTGAAGTACAGGTGCGAATCTAACCTCCATATATTTCACATTTTCCTTTGCAGCATCCTCAAAAAGTTCATATGTAATTCTCCTTAAACTTTCTTTTGATTGCATTACTAAATTTGGAATAGAAAAGGCCTTTAGATATTCATTTAGAGATTTACATTCCAATGGTATAACAGTTTTTTCCCTAATATCATTAATATTATAAGAAGGTATTATAATATTTTCTTTCTTTGCTATATCTACTATCGTTTCTGGTCTAAGGCTACCATCTAAATGACAATGAAGTTCAATTTTAGGTAAATCTATAAAATTCATTTTTTCCTCCTAAGTATATTTATTTATAAAAAAAATTCCTAACCACAAAGAAAATATATCTATATAAAAGAGATACCTTCTTCGTAATTAGGAATTATTGGTTCCTAGTAGAGACCTCCAAACCATATTATTGGAGTTATACGAAACTTAATTTATGAAATTATACTAAATTTAAATATTATTGTCAAGTCAATACCTACTTTTCCAATAGTTCCATAGCTATGAGAATCATATTTTTGTAAGGCTAGTATAAACTTTTCTAAATGTTCCTTTGCCTCATATAATTACTCTTTAGCTATCCAAACATTAGATAATTATAAATTTATAAAACCCCGTAACCTTATTATCTAAAGTTACAGGATTTTAATCCTTATTTATATTTGATTAATAATATGGATATGGTGGATAATATGGATATGGTGGAATAATGTAAGGATAATTAATTAGAGATAAAGCTGCTAAAGCTCCTATTGGAAATCTTCTATGCCTAAACCTCCTAAATCTTCTTCTTGGGAATCTTTGCATTTGTCCAAAATTTTGAGTTCCTCCTTCCCCTTCCATTACATCTTCGCCAACCATCATGTCAACCTGGTCATTATCTACTCTCTCAATAATTCCATCAAATGTATTTCCATCCTTCATTGTCACCATAATATGAAAATGCATGCAATTTTTACACTGTTCTTTCATATTATTTAAGTTATCGTAGTACTGGTTTTGACCTTGTTCCATTTTAACATCTCCTTTCAGTTATCATGATATTCAATAAAATAAAAAATTGTGAATTATCTTCATTTATATTTCTAAACCTTGAATGGCATTTTTTTAATTATGATAACCTATTCAAAAAATCTTGGCATTTATAAAACAAAATGTTACTATATTCATATAACAAAATTACTAAAGAAACCTAAAAGTTACTACAGATATTTTTACCAATGGCTTTTAGGCTACTATACTGGAGAGAAATTAGATGAAAAAATTTAAATTTAACAAGAAAAATATTATATTTATAGTAATCGGAATTATTGGCGTAATCAGCTTCTTTGCCCATAACTATACGTCTAAAAGTTCAGAAAATAATAATTCAATTGAAACCAATGCTGAATATACTTCCAAAACCCCAGAAGAAGCCTTAAAAAACACTTCTTTTGATAGCAGCTTTACAGATGCAGAAAAAGCAAAGATAGTAGAATTAACTGATAAATTTGCTAAAATGACATTAAATAATGATTATAAAACTGATAATGTTGATACACTTAAAAACTTTGTAAACTATATGAGTGATGACCTAAAAGCAAATTATTCTGATGATGTATTACAAAAACAAATCGATAGTTTAGTTAAAAATGAACATATTTCAAAATTACAAGACATTACTTACACTGCAATAAAAAAAGATACAGATAATGAATTAATAGCTGTTTCCTTTACTGCAACTGTAAAAGTAGTTAATGATAAGGACTCAAAAGAAAGTGGCAAAACCTTCAGTAAAGTAATTTGTGGATTTGCTTTTGATAAGAATTGGAAAATATCTAAATTTTCAATAGGTCCTTATAAATAGAATAACTTGATTTTCTGTTCCTGACCCCGTAGAAAACGTCATTTTAAAGTTGATTTCTACGGATTTTTTTTATCCATTTCTTAAAAAGTTAATTTATTTAATAACACAGTGAAAGGAATTATAAAATGTCTATAAAAAGATTTAATGAAACAATTAGTTTTAAAAAATATGTATCCCCAAAAGAATATAAAGAAATTAATGAACTTGAAGCTTACTGCATCCTAACTGATAAAATCACCCTAAAACTTGAGTTAGATTATAAGCTAAATTTATACACAAATTCTGAAATTGTCTTAGATAGCATTAATGAATTTTTTTATTATATAAACGGCAATTTGGTATCTTATCTTGGAATTTCATGCTTCGGAAAGAATATAGTTGAAATTAATGGTATGACTCATCCTAATTATAGAAAAAAAGGTTTTTTTAAAAAGCTTTTTTTTCTAGCAATGAATGAATGTAATCAAAGAAACTTCCATAAAATATTACTATTAACAGATGCTAAATCAAGCTCAGGAATTGAATTTATAAAATCTGTTAATGGAGAATATGATTTTTCAGAATATAGAATGAATTTATCTAATATACCTTCTTTTGAAAAAAAGAATTTGATTACCTTACGTCTTGCAAAAAAATCTGATAGAAAAGAAATAGCTAGACAAAATTCACTATACTGGGGACTTGACGAGGTAACTAACGAGTCTGCTAATGAAGAAACTTCAAACCAATACACATATTTAACTATTCTAAAGGATCAAATCGTAGGCAAAATAAGTTTTGAATATAATGGTAATTCAGTTTATATATTCGGATTTGGTATATTGCCCGACTTTAGAGGTCAAGGTTATGGTAAAGAAACTTTGAAGGAGGCTTTAAACTTATTACATGAGAAAGACATCTCTTATATTGAATTAGATGTTGAATGCAAAAATAGTACCGCCCTAAACTTATATAAATACTGTGGATTTGAAGAAAAAACTGTAATGAATTACTATTCTATAAGCACTTTAACTCAATAAGGAGGATTTTGTTATATGATAAAGCCTTTATTTTTAGCCCACGGTTCTCCTATGATGGCTATTGAAGAAACAAACTACACTAAATTTTTAAATAATCTTGGAAATAATATTAACCCCAAAGCTATAATTATATTTACATCTCATTGGGATAACAATTTGCTTACTATTTCTTCTTTTGATTCTGAATATAATACAATTTATGATTTTTATGGATTTCCTGACGAATTATATAAAATTAAATATCCAGCTAAAGGTTCTAGCATAATAGCTGCAAAAGTTGAAAATAAACTAACCACCCAAGGTATCAAGGTAGAAAAAAATATGACTAGAGGATTAGATCATGGTTCTTGGACAATTCTAAAACATCTTTATCCAAAGGCAAATATACCAATTGTTCAGGTATCTATAAATTCCACTCTTTCTATTGAAAATCAAATTAAAATTGGCAATGCTCTTAATTCACTAGCTTGTGAAGATATTTTAATTATTGGCAGCGGAAACACAGTTCACAATTTAAGGTTAGTTGATTTTGAAAGTAAAGTTACCGATGCTTGGGCTAAAGAATTTGATGATTGGTTAATTCAGAAAATAGAGAAAAATGATTTAGATTCTCTTTATAATTATAAAAATATTGCTCCAAATGCTAATTTAGCAGTTCCTACCGCTGATCATTTTGTTCCATTGTTCATTTCACTAGGAAGCACCCCCAAGCTAACCCCAAAAATTATATTTAGAGATTACCAATTAGGAAATTTAAGTTATCTTTGTTTTGAATTCTAAAAATTTTTAGAAACATGTAAAGAAAAGAATTTAATATAATAAATTCTTTTCTTTACACTTTTATTTAATTATTTAAAACTTTATTCACCCAGCTACAAGCTAGTTTTGGCCAAACAGCTATTCCTTCATCTGATTCCGCTAATAATACGTGTTGCCTTATTTTTTCTTTTATAATTAAATCTCTAACACTAACTCCTTTTGGAATTTCTCTTATATTTTTATAAGGTTCAGGTAATTCCATGTGGTTTTCCAATAAAAATTCTGCTGTTTCAAACAATTGCTCCATAGTATAATCCTTACCATAGTCGCCAGTTGCCCACTCTTCATTAGCCAATGACATTCCATGTACTCCATTTGCAAAAATATGCTGTTCAAATACTACACCTTGCTTTTTACATGATTTGGCCAACAAATAACTATTTTCTACTGGTACAGAATTATCTGTCACCGAATGCCATAGAAATACAGGTGGTGTATTCTTTGTTATATGTTTTTCTAACGACATATATTCTAATTCATCTCTAGTTGCATTTTCTCCTAAAAGAGCAGTAAATGACCCCCTATGTACATATTCACTTGATGAAATAACTGGATAACACAATATTGCTGCATTAGGGCGATTACTATAACAATCATATTCGTTATTAAGTTTTAATTCTTTTGCATCATAATGAACTGCTAAACTGCCGCAAAGGTGTCCCCCAGCTGAAAATCCACATAAAATTAATTTTTCACTATCAATATGAAATTGTTCTGCTTCCTTTCTAATTAATCTAACTGCCTTTGATAAATCTTGTAATGGCTGAAATTTTAATGGTGTTCTTAATAACCAATTTGTTGTATATGTTAAAACAAAAGCATTATATCCATTTTTGTAAAACTCTTTTGCAACAATCTCCCCCTCTAATGGAGTTACTATACGATATCCACCACCTGGAACTATTATAATAGCTGGTCTTACATTATCATCATTATGAATGTAAGTAACTAAATTAGGAATAAAATCCCCTTTAACTTCATATTTATACTCCCCTTTCTCCCACAAAGCATAATTCTCATTAATCATCATTCATCTCTCCAATCATTCACTTTAGTATATATTTCTTATTAATCAATTATATGTTAAACCAATAATATCGTTATACAAAAAGTAACCTATATAAATAAACTATTTTTAATAGTTATTATATAGGTTCCAAGTTCTTTGCTTTATATGTTATATTAAAAAGAAAAAAATGACTATCATCTTTAAATTATTATACTTTAACTATACCTATAAATTATATAAACTATCTTGGACAAACTTTACTAAATAAAAATCTAATGATTGGTCCAGCAATTATTAACTGTAGCGGTAATGCCATAATAATATTAAATCCGATGGCAGTAATATATGTCTTTGGCAACTCCGAAGTAACTCCAACATTCATTATTGAACCATATAATGACATACATAAAACCATTCCACATACCATACATGATGATATTAGAACTATCTTCTTCACTGGCTTATCTTCTTTTTTTATAAACTTAAAAGCTATCCCTTTAGCAGGGCCTGAAACTATAAACCAGTCACATATAATACCTATTATATAAGTTAATATAAATTCATCTAATACACTATTTATAGTTTCTATAGATAAACTTCCAGTACGTAAAAATACATTATAAATACTCATAAAAAACACCATAAAGGCACACATCATAACTGTATAAATTAAACTTTCTTTTTTCGTTTGAGGCATAAAAATTTCTCCTTTGTTAATAAAATTATTATGTAAGATCTTCACCTACATAATAATTTTATCAGCCAACATTCCTCTTCGTAAGCATTTTCTGATTTATTATTTAACAAACATTTTTTATTAATATATGCTCACGTTTTCAACAAACTTGTAAACTTATTCATTTCTAATTTTTAAAAGTATTCACTTAAAATATTAAGTTTTAGTTATTAACGCATAAATTTTCACACCATACTGTCATTTAATATCTATTTTGAATAATATGATTCTCTAAGTATTCCATATTCATAAGTATCTTGCCAAATAGGCTCGTTATTTGCATTAATCTTAAAATATATATTTTTACGAAGATATCCTTCACGAATCAAATTTAGCCTTTCAAGTAATTTCCATGACAATTCATTTTCCGGATTGCACATTGCAATAATTCTACGTACTTTCAATTCTTTAAAAACAAAATTCATGAACGCTTTAGCGCTTTCTGTTGCATAACCTTTGTGCCAATAACTAGAATTGAATACATATCCTAATTCATAAGTATCATACTCTCTCTTTCCAAAATAAAAATTACCAATTACTTTTCCTGTCTCTTTTAAACATACTGCTATAAATTCTTCACTTCCAGCTCGACTAATTGCCTCTTCTTTACTTTCTTGAACTGTAAATGCTTCATAAGGTTCATAATAAACTACCTTTTCGTCAGATAAATATTCATATATATCTTTCCAATCTTCCTCCCTGAACCTACGAATTATTAATCTTTTAGTTTCTATCTCTTTAAATATACTCATGAAACCATCCCCTTTACTTTGCATTCATGAAACCTTTACCTAATTATACCAAATTGAAAAAGAAGACATATTTATGTGAGCATAATTAATTATTTATTTATCTTAAAAGAACTTATTCATAATTTCAACTTGCTATTTAATATTTTTACAACAAAAAAAAGCAATTTAAGGATAACCAAAACTATTAAGTTTTAATCATCTATCTTAAATTGCTCATAAATATTTATTGTTAGTGTTTTAATATTATTTTACTTTCTTCTGCCCCAGCATTAATTAAAAGTTGCTCTGCTTCTTCGCCATGCACATAATATACTGCATTTGAACAATAGGAAAATGCTTGACTTCCTATATTGATTATACCTTTCCCAACTTCCACGCTTGTCAAACTATTACATGAAAAAAATGCAAAATCTCCTATCTTACTTACACTATCTGGGATAACTAAGCTTTTTAAGTTAATACAATCACTAAAAGCGTTTACACCTATATTGGTTACATTATTACCAATAACAACATTTCTTAAGACAGCACATTCGCAAAATGCTTCTTCTTCAATATTAGTTACACTATCAGGAATTATTACACTTGTGATGTTATACTTATCATAAAAAGCTTCTCTTCCTATATTAATTACTGAAATACCATTAATTCTACTTGGTATAACTACTGTAGTATCAGTACCAATATAATTTGTTATTGTTCCTGTTTTTTCATCAAAAGTGAAATCCTTTTCTTTATTGACAGTTAGAGTTTTTACATCATTTGTTATAAATTCCTGTTTGTTTTCCATTGCTGAAATTTTTACACTCACCATAAGGCTTGTACACATGGTTAAAAGTAATAGTTTTATAATTATTCTTTTTTCTTTTTTTAACATTTTTCTTCCCCTTGCTATATGTATTTTTACTACATTATATCACTTAAATGGAAACTAATCGTATTTTTGTAATTTTCTCTTTCACGTATATAAAAATTTTAGAGAGTAGATTGTATCTGCCCTCTAAATAAGATTATAATTAGCTTTCTAATATTCATATAGATCTATCTCCATTTCAATAATATAATCCTCATTGTCATCTATAATTTCAACAGATACTTTATCTACAGTAGAATGAAATCTTTCCTTAATACATCTATTATCATTGAATGCTTTATTTAACTTTTCTCTTGATGTAAAATTACCTATTGTAATATGTGGTATAAATGTTTTATCATTCAACTATTTAGCTTTATATTGTTCTAATATTCCTATATTTTAATTCAAATTTATTATCGTTCTGGTTTAGAATATACCAAATACTTTCTATATTTCTTTAATCTCTTAGGTAGTTCATTAACTTTAGGATTTGGTTTTAATGCTACATTATTTAACTCATCTCCATGCTCAAATTTCCCAGAAAGCCTTATGTGAGAATGAACTTTATCTTCTTCTGATATCTCAAATTTAACTTTATTATCCACTACATTTAACGTTCCTTTTACTCCACATACAGCACATACTACAGGATAATTCTTATCATCATTCCTTACTTCTATAAGTTTTGAATGACAAAGAGGGCATAATCCTATCTCCCCAATATATTCTGGTATTTCTTTATTATCTGAAATTATTCTGTCAGTTTGCTCTAATAAACATTTAGCTACATGAGCTCCTGATTTTCTTGCTTTAGCTATTGCTTCCTCATTAAATACTACACTCCCTGGAAGGCCTGTCCAATTAATTAATATTTTGTCTACCACATCCATATGTGTTGATAAAACTGACAAGTGCATTAATGGAAGAGCTAGAGTATCCCACTCACTTCCCCCCACTGCTATAAGTGATGCCACTCTTGTCTTAAATGACCTTTCATCAACAGAATTACCTTTAGTTATTCCTTTCTCGTCGCGATTTCTTTTAGATATAAATCTAAATGCAACATCATGAGATGGTCCCATTCTATCTGCTAATATCTTCAAAAGTCCAGTAGGCCCTTTTTCATAAATTGGTGAACTAAGAATTAATCCATCACACTCCATAATCTTTTCTTCGATAAATTTAAAGTCATCATCCTTAATAACACATTCTCCAGAGCTAGATTTTTCTAGTAAACTTACAACACAAGCATTACATCCTGTACAATTCTTAATATTTAAGTCGTTAAGTCTTATAAGCTCTACCTCTGCTCCTTTTTCTTCTGCCCCCATTAGCGCTTCCTTAACAAGTATTTCAGAATTACCCATTTTTCTTCCACATGTTATACCTAATACTTTCAATATTATCTCTCCTTTTACATTACCTATTTAATAATTCATTATTTACCATAAAATTATATCAAAAGTCCACTGTTATCTGTAAGTTAAATTTCTTTTCCATTTTGAAAAACTTATTTAATAAATATATGATTGCGTTTTCATAAAAGTTATTTTCGTAAAATTCTTAATATTCTTAGAAATATATTTAAAAATATTAACCAGTGAAATTTCATTATTCCATTTTACTTTTTTTATAATATTTCAATAGCATTGAATTTACATACATTTTTACACAAACCACATCCTACACATAAGTCTTTATTGATTTGTATATAATCATTTGTTATTTCTATAGCTTGGCAATGAATTTCAAAACACTTACTACATCTTTTGCATTTTACTGAATTCACAACAAACTCTCTCTTTTCATTAGATTTATATTTTTTTAAACATTTGCTCTTACATATAATTACACTTGGTCTTTTTTCTCCAAGTTCATTCTTAAGGATTTTTTCAAATTCTTCTACTTTAATAGGATCAATTACGTATACATTTTCAATGTTTATTGCTCTTACAAGCTTTTCTATATCCACTTTGCAAGTAAATTCTCCTTTTATAGTAAATTCATTTCCAGGATTATCTTGCTGTCCAGACATAGCAGTTATAGAATTATCTAATATAATTACAGTAGCAAATCCTTTATTATGGATTAAGTTAATTAATGATGTTAATCCTGAATGAAAAAAGCTTGAATCTCCTATAACTGCTACAGCTTTTCCTTCTATCGTTTCATTCCTTACTTTCTGAATTCCTTGTATCATTCCTATACTTGCTCCCATGCATATACAAGTATCCATAGAACCGAAAGGTTCAAATGATGTTAATGTATTACATCCAGTATCCCCAAAGACGATAAGATCTAATTTTTTTAGTACATATGAAACAGCTCTATAAGAACATCCTACACAAATGGTTTGTTGATTATTGGCTAAATCCTCCTCTTTATTTTTAGGAGTCTCTTCTAATCCTATAATTTTGCTTTTAATTATTTCTGCCGACAATTCTCCAGTTATAGGAAATAAATCTTTACCAATAACTTTTACTCCAAGATTCTTTATCTCGTCTTCTAAAAATGGTTCAAGTTCCTCAACCACATAGATTTTCTCACAAAATTCACAAAATTCTCTTATTTTATCCTTCGGCAATGGAAATGACATTCCTATCTCTAAAATAGATGCCTCTGGAAAAGCCTCAATTGAATATTTAATAGATATTCCACTACTTATTATTCCAAAACTACTGTCTTTTTTAATTATTCTATTAATAGACAAATCATTAGAACATTTTTCAAGTAACAATTTTCTTTTTTCTACAAATTCATGTTTTCTTCGGGAAATTGGAGGAAATAAAACATACTTATTAATATCTTTTTTGTATTCCTTAATTTTCTGCTCTACTCTATCCTCTATTTCTACTAATTCATAACAATTAGCAACTCTAGTAGTAATTCTAATCATTACTGGTGTATCATATTTTTCGCTAATTTCAAAAGCTAACTTCGTATAACTTTTACATTCTTGTCCATTAGCTGGTTCTAAAATTGGGATTTTAGCTGCCTTTCCATATAATCTGGAATCTTGTTCATTTTGAGAACCAAATATTCCCGGATCATCACCTACTACAATCACTAATCCTCCATTAACTCCAGTATAAGAAGAATTAAATAATGGATCAGCAGCTACATTTAACCCCACCTGCTTCATAGAACACAATGCTCTTGCACCTCCTATAGATGCTCCTAATGCAATTTCTAATGCAACTTTTTCATTAATAGACCACTCCGCATTGATTTCTTCATATTCTGATAAACATTGAACTATTTCTGTAGTAGGTGATCCTGGATGTGCAGTAGCTACTCTTACCCCTGCTTCATACGCTCCCCTAGCTATAGCTTCATTTCCAACTAAAAATTTCTTCATATATTTCATTCCTACTTTCTGTTTATAGTAAAATTATTGCGCACACTCATATTACCATAACATATAATTATTTCAAAATAATGTATAAAAATAAGTATCTTAAAAAACATTTTAAGATACTCATCTTTATAAAAACTTATATATTTATTAGAATTAGTATTAATTCCAAATTTTATTTGCCCATTCTGGGTGATCAATAAAAGGATTTCTATTATGTTGATACTTGTTGTATATTATATCATTTCTTCTCATCTCACTTACATCTACAGGATCTTCTGCATTCCATTTAAGTAAAGTGCTTAATTTCCCAAAGTTTGGCGCAGTCCCATTATTAACCTGATTAACTAATTCTAGATCCGGTTCTCCATTGCCCCCCTCATATCTTACAGCCATATAAAATAACATTCTAGCTATATCACCTTTTACACTATCTCTTGGTTCCCATGAATCACTATCATGTTTGCATTCAGTAGCTTCTCTATCAGGAGTTCCACCCTCATCAAAATCCAAATTTCCTCTTGTGCTATTTACAGATACGTCAGCTGCTCTTAAATGATGTAAATCTGTGCCAGCTCCTACTCTGGTTCCAAAATTACCGTGAGACTTTGCCCACACATGTTCTCTGTTCCAATTATCAACACCTGATCCATTTGTATTTTTACCTTGCGAACGACCTGTATAAAGTAGTATCACATTATTAGGATTGTTAGGATCCTCATCGGTATCTTTTATTCCATCCCAAACAGCATCATATGATAATTTTTTATTGTTTGAAATTATTCTATGAAGTGCTGATTTTAAATCTAATCCAGTCTTTCCTATAGCTGAAAAGTAATAAGTAGTATCATAAGGACTTAAAACTCCTCCTGTTCCAGAACCATTACCATTATCACTGCTTCCTCCATTATTGTCATCTGAAGAGTTTTCTTTTGCTATACCTGTAATATTCTTTATTCCAGCATGATTAAAATATGAATTTAAATAACCTGTAACTTTTATCTCAGTACCTTTCAAGGTAGGATTTGTCTTTAAACCAAAAGAGCTTCTATATTTGCTTGGAATTTGAACGTAAATCATTTTTGAAGTACTAGACTCTGATTTACTATCAGCAATAGCAATAGCTGTATCACCAATAAATCCACTATTTAGAACTTGGTTTGTTGACGATGGCTCACCAACAACATATCCTTTAACTATTTCCAAAGTATTATTTTGATTTTGTATAGCATCTGTTACTGAATATGTAGCCTTACCTAAATCTGCTTCTATTATGGAATATGCCGTCTTAGGTATATAACAAAAAGTAAACAAGGCTAAAATAAGCACAAATGAAATTATATACCTTTTATCTTTAATCTTCTTTAAACTCAAATTTACTCCCCCTAAATTTATATTATTACTTAATATATCCTCCTTTTCTTATGAATTTGTCGTTTAATAATCTTAATACTGTGCCTACTTGTTATATATGAAGCTCATCTTAAATAGTTATATCTAGGCACCAATATTTCACATTATACCATTTAATATTTAAAAAGTTAATACTTTCCTGTAAGTTGCACTAACATATACAAAAAATATGTTGAAATTATATATATATATGTGCCCTTTTGCTTTTTTCAAGAATAGTATATATAAGGATATTAAATAATATTTAGAACCTAAATTTTTATAAACAGGAGATAAAAAAATGGATAACGAACAACTTTTTTGTGATACTACAAAATGTAATGCTAGTGTTGTAAGTGCAGATACACTTACACCTGCTGAAAATTACCCATTATATGGTGGAGAATATAAAATTCCTAGAGTTCTTGCTGAATTTGTAATTCAAATAGACTCTGAATCTATAATTAGACTTAATGAACCTTCTTATGAAATAAAAAGAATAGAAAAACAAATATTTTTAACTCAATGTAGATATATCGCTCCTACAGACAAAGTTTTTATAGAAGGATATATTAGAAAAAATATAGAGTATGCTACCAAAACTTGTACAACAAAAACTGGAATAGGTGGATCTATCAAAGATACTACTGTTCATATTCCATTTAAAGCTTATACTAAAGTAAATTTCGGTGAACATCTTCCAAAAGTTAAACCAAATGTACCTCCTATGGTAGCTAGATACTTCGACGAAAAGAGAATGGGAAAAGATATGAGAGAAGCAGATAGATCAAATATAGAGATTTTCAATGAACCTGTTTATTGTGAACTTGAATGGTCAGCTGTTTTCGATGCAGATATAGATGGTAAAGGTTATCCAATTCATGGATTCCCTAATGAAAAAGAATTCCAAGAATTCACTGATAAATCAGTAGTTTATCTTTGCATGAAATTACTTCAAAAACAACAAGTTTGTTTACCAGATGCTAAAGAAAGAACTAAAAAAACACCTTCTGCATTAGATAATGAATGGAATTTCCTTATTTCTGAATTATCACACAGGAAATAATATTGTTTGCTGTAAGAGGATGCTCTTCAATGATGATTTTAATAATCACTTTAAGGCTCCTCTTTCTTTTTGCAATAAATCTTCTAATTATATTAATAGATGAATATACTCTAATTAGCAATTGCATATTTCCCATTTAGGAGGTTAAAATGAGTAAAGCTTATTTGACTATAGATGATGGTCCAACTAAAAACACAAAATCAATTACAGATTTTTTAATAAAAAAAAACATACAATCTATTATGTTTTTTACAGGTATACAAACTATAAAAAACAGAAAAGAAGCTATATATGCAATACAAAAAAATTGTATTGTAGGCAACCATAGTTTTACACATCCACATTTTTCTGAACTCGATTTAGATGAATGTATTTCAGAAATTGAACTTCAAGAAGAGCAACTTAATTTATTATACAAAGAAGCTGGAATTCAAAGAAGATATAGAATATTTCGTTTCCCATATGGAGATAAAGGTGGTAAAAATAAAGATGCTTTACAAAAGTATCTAAAAAATAGTGGGTTCAATAAATTTAATGATAATAAAATCACATTTCCATGGTATTATGAATCTGGACTAAATAAAGACATTGATTTATATTGGACCTTTGATTTTTTTGAATATAAATTGGAATACAATAATGGATTTACTTTTGAAGATATTATTAAAGAGATTAATGAAATGAATCCCAAAGAAGGAGCACCACTTCTTGCTCCAGATGTCTATAATATTGTTTTAATTCACGACCATGAAAAATGCGAAAAATCCTTACAAAATTATTTCTATGACATAATAAATTATGTTTTAGACCAAGGTGTTGAATTTATTAAACCTGAATTTATTAAACCAAGAAGTTGGCTTTACATTTAATTAAAAATACTATTTTTGAGAGGTTGTATTTAAAAGCCTAACCTCTCTTAGTTTTATTCTTACTATTATGAAAAATATTAAAACCCTTACCTTTTATGGTAAGAGTTTTAATGAAATTTCATTTATACAATTTTTTTAATTAATACTTTTGTTATTCTCTTACTATCACAATCAAGCACTATAAAAGCATACTCCCCAAAAGTTACTTTGTCATTAACTTCTGGATAATCCTTTAGTTGTGAATAAATCCACCCTCCAATAGTATCTATATTTTCTTCCTCAATAGATATTTCTAATAATTCATTTATATCTTCAAGAATTAACTTTCCATCTACAATATAACTACCATCTTCAGTTTTAATAATGTCATCTCCATCATCATCAAATTCGTCTTGAATTTCACCAACTATTTCTTCTAAAATATCCTCTATAGTTACTAGTCCAAAAGTGCCTCCATATTCATCAATAACTATAGCCATTTGCAATTTTTCTCTTTTAAATATCTTTAAAAGTTCACTTATTGACATAGATTCTGGAACAAATTTAATTTCACGAATAATGTCCTCTATATTATCATTATTTCCTTCAATTTTCATTTTATATAAATCTTTAATGTGTACAAATCCAATAACATTGTCTTTACTTTCCTTACATACAGGATATCTAGTTAATTGCTCATCTAAGGCATATTTTGTAATATCTTCAAAATCATCTTCTAAATATACACATGCCATATCAGTCCTTGGTATCATTATATCCTTTACCGTTGTTTCTGAAAAATCAAATATATTATCTACAAATGTTAATTCAGTTTGATCAATTAACCCATGCTTATAACTTTCTTCAACTAAAATTTTTATTTCTTCATCTGTATGAGCCTCCTCATGTTCATCAACTTGAGAAACTCCAAATATTCTCAAAACTAAATTAGTGCTATGGTTAAAAGCCCACATTATTGGAAAAGTTATCTTATAAAACATTATAAGTGGTAAAGCTGTATAAAGTGCTATTTTTTCCGAACTTATAATAGCTAATGATTTAGGTGCTAATTCTCCAAGTACAATATGAAATCCCGTAATTAGTGCAAATCCTAATAAAAATGAAATTGAATGCACAACACTTTCAGGTAAATTAATTATTTTAAACAATGGTTCCAATAAATTTGCTACAGCAGGTTCTCCTATCCATCCGAGTCCTAAAGATGCTAAGGTAATCCCTAACTGACATGCAGAAAGATATGAATTTAAATCTTTTACCACATTCAAGGTATGTTTCGCATTTCTTTCTCCTTCAAGTACTAATGTTTCTATCCTAGATTTTCTCACCTTTACCATGGCAAATTCCGTAGCTACAAAAAAACCATTCATAAAAACAAGTAAAAACACAATAATAATATTTATCAAATTAACCATATGTTAATAAATTCCCTCCCAAATCTTCCTATATCTTTTGTTTTTTAATTCTAACATAAATAATAATTATCATTATACCATATTTATTCATATTAATATATTTAAATAGATTAGTCTTTAATGTTATTTCTTATTTAAGTGTCAAAAATGCAATATAATTTAATATACCTATTCAAATTTAACTTCAGCCTAAAGTAACATGCATATTTACTTTCTAATTGCAAAAAACTACAACTAGAAATCATATGGAGGTGCTAAAATGATTGATAAGATAGGAAAAATAACTTTATATGTAAATAATCAAGATGAAGCAAAAAAATTTTGGACTGAAAAATTAGAATTTATAGTTAAATTAGAACAACCTATGGGCCCTACAATGAAATGGTTGGAGGTCGGGCCAAGCGAAAGCGAATTTACTACTTTCATTCTTTATGATAAAAATATGATGAAATCTCAAAAACCAGATGCTAATATTTCACATCCAAATGTATTGTTAAGTACAACTGATATTGAAAATGCTTATAAGAAAATGAAATCAAAGAATATTGAAGTTGAAGATATCATGACTATGCCTTATGGAAAAATGTTTTCTTTTAAAGATCAAGATGGCAATGAATATTTACTTCGTGAAGATAAATGAATATTAAAAAGATAGTGTAATAGATTTTTATAATATATTATACTATCTTAGCATATGGGAATGTAGATCATATTTATGACTAGTAAATATCTATAAAAAGTGTCTTAAATTGATTTCAAAACAATTTATAGACACCTTTTGAAAATTATATGTTTATTCCAAATGTTATTATATCCCCATTAACTTCTATGAATACGCTCCCATTCACCTTTTTGATAATTTTTTGCACATTATATAGCCCAAACCCTCTATCTTTAGACTTTGTTGAATATCCCTTAATAAAAATGTTTGATACATCTATATTAGTTGAGTTTTTAACTGTATTTTCTACAATAAACTTATATGTATCTTTATCATTTTTATTTTCTTTTAAAATCGTTAGACTTACAATTTTTCTTTCACTTTCTTCAGCTGCTTCAATTGCATTATTTAATAAATTACTAAGAATAATTACAAGTTCTGAATTATCTATATTCAAATTTTTTAAGTTTGTATTTATTTCATATTTAAATTTAATTTCTTTATCTTCTGTCTCACATATCTTACTATATATTAGTGCTTTTAAAATATTATTATCTAAGTACATTAATCTAGTTAAATAATCATTGCTATTTGTACATTTTATATAATCTTTTATTAAATCTTTAGTATTTTCCCCATCGGAAACTTCCAGCATTGTATATATAATATTCAAATGATTTTTATATTCATGTTCTTTAGCCTTCAAACTTTCAAAATACTGTTCTAAAATAGGATTATATTGATTTTCTATACTTTGAATATTCCTTTTCTTTATCTCCTCAGTTGTATTATTTATTAATTTCATATTTACCAATATCATTCCTAACGCTATTACAAAAATAATTCCTAGTTCTATTCCTTCTAAATTCAACCTATCATTCAAATATTGAAAAAGAAATAATATTAATGAAAAATTTAAAATATGCAAAAGATACATTTTTATATTTTCTACAATTTTTTCTTCAATATCTAGTGCATATTTCCTAATAAAAACTTTTGTAAGCATTGTTATGATAGATAATATACAGATTAGTAAAAACGGTAATGAATAACTCCTTTCATAACTGGATAATAACGGAAGTAACACACCTACCATCGCTTCACCTATCAATAAAAAAAAGAATGAAACAAAAAGTCTAACTATTACTTGATATGTATCTATCTTATATAATAATTTAAACAATATGAATATAATAATTATAGATATAATTAAATTAATCAAATATACATCCAAACTTCTTAAATAATAATGTGGAATGATACAAATAACTGCCATTATTAATTTAGAGCTACAATTTTTTAAATTTATTTCTTCAAATAGCATAGTATATATCATCAATACTGCAATTACTTCAATTAAAGAATTAATCATATATTAACCTCCAAGGCCTTAAAAACATTATCGATATAATTAACTGAAGCTTGTGCTATTTTTTCTGTTTCTATAAACTTAATAGTCCAAAGTTTTGTATACTCTTTTTCTATTTTATCTATGTATCTTGTATTTACTATATATGATTTATGAGATTGAACAATTGTTTTAGATGCAATTTGATTATAAAACTTACCTAACGATAACTTTTTGCATATTATATCATTTTTAGTAGTATGTATTATACATTGCCTTGAATTATATTCTACAAAAATAATATCATCATGATAAACCTTAAAAGTCAAATTCTTATCTATTGGCACTATTGAATAAGCCCTTTCCGTAAAGGAATCATGAAAATCATTCTTATTAAAGATATCTATAGCTCTTTTTATATCTTTAACATCATATGGTTTTACTAAAAAATCATAACAATGTGTGTTTTTAAATGCATCTACAATTTGAAACACTTGATTTGTTATAAATATTACACCTTTTAGTTCATACCCACTCATTTGCCTCACTTCTTTAACTAAATCAATTCCAGATCCATCCTGCAATTTGACATCTACAAAAAACAAATCCACTTCAGTTATATTCAGTATTTTCCTAGTATCCCTGCAGCTATACGCTCTGAATACATTTATACTCGGATAACTTTTTTCAATTAATTTTGCAAGATTTTCATTTTGTATAGTCTCATCTTCTATTATCAAAATGTTCATTATATCACCCAAAAACATTGTAACATATTATCCAATTTCAGTATATATATATTATCTTTGTAATAAAAAGGCATTCCAGTAAATAGGAATGCCTTTTTATTACTTCTTTTCTCTTAAATCTAGTGGCAATTTGCATTCTTCCCACCATACTAATGATGGTTCGTCTATACTTTTTTCTCCCACCTTTAATGATGCTTCCATTAACAAATTGGTTAATTGTTTTTTTGCTTTCAAAATATCCATTCTAATTCCTCCATTTCATTTTTATCTAATTTTCTAAACAGCTTTCTCACAACAACCTAGTTCAATCTCTTTTTTTATATATTCACAGATTATGTAAAGTGCTGTCATTAAGACTACGTTAATATATACATAATTATTGATTAGTATAGTGGAAAACAAAATAATTAGATATATAGATAGAACCTTGAATCTTACCTTGCAATCTTGTGATTTAGTTCCTTCTTGTACTATTCTTGTTTTATATTTTACTCTTGATAAAACAGCCACCACGATTATACTAACTAAAACTTGTAATGTTAAGCTTGTCCCTTTTATATTGGATGATAATATAAATATTGCCACATAAACTAAGATAGTTTTAATAAAACAACTAGCAAAACTCTTACAATGACTTCCTCCAATATGTCTTCTTATTCCTACTATCAATACTGTTGCAATGGTAAACTCAGGTAACTTATTCCATAGCATTGCCATTGCAAATAGAAAAATAAACTTTACTGACTCTTTAATAGTAATTTCAACTCCATATCTAATTCTATCGATTTTATATATATCAGATATATCATTACTTTCTGCTATGAAATTGGTTATCTTACTTATAATAGTATCCAACTATAATTCCTCCACTATTCTAACCATTAATTACTTAATAAATATACTCTTTTTCAATAAAAAGAAATATCTTTTGTACAAAATTCACTTATAAATCTATATAATTACTACTTTCTATAAAAACTAATTCTATCTAATTACTAAACATAACTTTTATACCTTAAATCGAAACTTTGATACACAACTTGATAAAAAAAGCTATTAGTTAGCTAAAATAAACCTATTATTAAATTTATGAGGTTTTATTTATATGTGCATTCACGAATTAACAAAGCAAAAAAAAAAATATATAATAATCTGCCCAAAGGAATATTCAAAATTTATAAATAATTTCACTCTAGATTTAAACAATCTACTATTAGTAAATATATATCCCAAAAATTATATTGAAAAAGTAATTTCAAATATTCAATTTTTGTTTAAAAATAATAATCAAAGCGTTCCACATTGTTTTGCTATTGAAACCTTAGATAACAGTATTAGTGTGTATAAATGTTATTTAAAATAGCTGTAGCAGAACTTTCTAATTCATAATTAATTGTTGAAAATTGAGAATTATTTTGGATGAAACTCTTGCAGAATTTCCAAACTATATCCTTATAAAAGTCTGTTAACATATAAAACGATCATTAAGATTTTTATCCATTAATTCTCAATTATCATATATAAACTACTAAATTTCACCTTACAGATTTGGCCCTATATATCTTTTATACTTTTTCAAATTTTCAGTTTTAATACTTGCCTGAACAGCATTTTTAGGACAATAATTATAACATTTCATACATAATATGCATTTGTCCTCAAAAATTATTTTTTCATCTCTATTCTTAATATTTTGCATTGGACAATTTCTAATACACCAACCACATCGATTACATTTATCATTTATATAGAATCCCTTGAAACGATTTCTAACGAGTTTCTCTCCTATAAATCTTTGTGATGTCCCATATATTCTTGCAAAAATATTTTTACCCTCTATATAATCTTCCAAATTTATAATTCTTGCACATACGTTACCTATTTTTCTATATAGTATCTTAATTCTTGATTTTCCCGTATTTAAATCTATTGCAGATGACTGACACAATGAAGATAAATGTAAGTTATTGCCTAAAATAAAATTGGCTGATAGAAATATTTTGTATCCTTTCTTCCTCATTACTTTGTGGGTGTATAGGTTAACATCTCCTGCTATATGACCTGTTGTAGTAATATAGAATATAGGAAGTTTTTCTGCTGAAGGCAACCTTTGAAGAATTTCTCTTACTAATAGTGGTGCTTTAGATGAGTATGTTGGGTATGCTATCCCTATCATATCAACTTCAGTCACCTTTACTGAACTTATATCAAATATGCTATTTAGAGAATATAAGTATACTTCTTGATTTTCCGCTTTTAACATTTTACTCAGGGAATCTACTATCCATTTTGTATTTCCAGTCCCACTAAAATATAAAATTGCAATTTTCATTTTCTCCCCCCTGATTATTATATGTAAACTTAATCCATTACGAGAATTATATCACATTATTGTTATCAACAAAAATAAAACTATGTTAACCCATCTAAAATTACTGGTATAAAATGTCATAAAAAGTATTAATATAGTCTTAAAAAGGGTATTAAGTAGAAAATATTCATTTACGAACTCAAAATACTATTATAGGATTTTTTATAGATAAATTTACCTGTTGCTAGTATATTTTTATTAAATACCTATTTATTGAATTAGGTAAATATTTTAAAAGTGAGGTTATTATGAAAAGAAGTTATATAAAAAGAAAAATTCTTATATCATTTGTAGTTGCTATTAACATTTCACTTTGCTTTAATGTACAAGCTTTTGCTACTTGGGATAGTTTGCATTCAAGCTATGCCACATATACTGGTTCAGGCTATTCTGGTGGTGCTTCTCTTCTAGATCCTATTTCTCCAGATATGGAAATTACCGCTTTAGATCCTGATGATTATAACTATAACGGAGTTAATGCAGCATTAGCTGGCGCATATCTAGAAGTTCAAGGCACAAAAGGAAAAACCATTGTTTACGTTACCGATTTATATCCTGAAGGAGCTAAAGGTTCATTGGATCTTTGTCCAGCCTCATTTGCTAAAATTGGTAATATACCTGATGGAAAAATCAATATAAAATGGCATGTAGTAAAAGCCCCTGTAAAAGGAATGTTTTCTTATAGAATAAAAGAAGGTAGCAGTCAATATTGGGCTGCAATTCAAGTAAGAAATCATAAATATCCTGTTATAAAAATGGAATATCTTAAAGATAATACTTGGATTAACATGCCAAAAATGTCATGGAACCATTTTGTTGGTACTAATATGGGAACTAAAGCTATTAAAGTAAGAATTACAGATATTAGAGGCGTTACAGTTACAGATACAATAAATTCTTTACCTCAATATGGAACTTCTCAATCTTATATTGTTCCTGGACATGTTCAACTTCCTGACACAATAATTTCATCCAATAATTTGGTTTATTCAACTACTAATTTTAGATAAGAGTTTCACCTCGCAATTTTTTCACATAATCGCACATGAAATTCTTATTTTGTACAGTTCTTAACTCATTGCACATTTTTACTATTAGATATTAACTTAATTTTGATCAATTAGAAACTAAATGATTATTTTATTTAACGTTCTCTCACACTAGTGTATGTACCCGTTTTGTGTATACGGCGTTTCATTAGAATTTAATGTATGATTTGATATGTTTGTGTTGACTAATATCTCCTAGCGATTCTAGGTATTTATTATTTAAAGACTTGTTTAAAATCGGGCTGTTGGAGATTCTCCAATAGCCTTTTGTTATATTTGCATATTTCCACGCTTTGTATTTATTAATTCCTAATTTAGTTCCAATATTCTTCCATTTCCCCATATATAAGCTCTTAGCCTTCTTCTAATCCATTTGTCTATTTTCACACTTAATGCATATCTATGAGGCCTCCTCAGGTAAGAATATGTACTTTCACCGATTATCGCGTACCCATGCTGGGCACACCAATAAAAAAAGGATAGTTTTCACTATCCTTTTCTCAATTACCTGGCAACGTCTTACTCTCCCACACAGTCTCCCATGCAGTACCATCA
>NZ_SULK01000036.1:0-20275 GCF_007115085.1 Clostridium sp. HBUAS56017
TTCCATTCCGAACAGGAAAGTTAAGCTCTACAGCGCTGATGGTACTGCATGGGAGACTGTGTGGGAGAGTAAGACGTTGCCAGGTCTATATGAGGATCTTTAGCTCAGTTGGTTAGAGCAACCGGCTCATAACCGGTAGGTCTGGGGTTCGAGTCCCTGAAGGTCCACCATTTTGGGGGTATAGCTCAGTTGGGAGAGCACCTGCCTTGCACGCAGGGGGTCAAGAGTTCGAATCTCTTTATCTCCACCAATAAGAAAAGCTATGAATTTTAATTCATAGCTTTTTATTTATATACTTTGTTTTTTAAAAGTATTTATCGCAAGAAGAGAATAAAATATAGAATATTTTTATCAACTTAATGAATATTAATATATATTATGGAGATAAATGTAGTAATTTAACTATTAATAATTATGTACATTGTATTGTAAATTTTATATAATTTATAATGAAAAAGAAAGTGTATTTTAAGATATTATAACATTTAATTCATATAGGACATTTGTGTATAAGAATAATTGTCTTAAAGGATGGAGAGTGTTTTCGTGCGTAAGATAGAAGATTTAGAGAAAAAACTAAAAGAACTAAAACTAGAGAAGAGACAAATTTTACTAGCAGGAAAAAATACAGATATAATAAATAGTAAAATAAGAGAGATTGAATTAAAATTGAAAAGTGAAGATAATAATTAAATTTATAAATGTAATAAAATTATATATACAAGCATATAAAATTCATAGGATATTAAAACATACTATTTTTAATTAATATGAAGGAGTGCTGGTAAATGATACGAACAGTAGTATGCCAAAAAGAAGGCTGTTGTGGAAATAAGTTTTATATTGAGACTATAGATAATAATTTACAGGTTACATGTAAGGATTGTGGTAGTAAGTATTTATTTGATATAAGTTATTATGATTTTATTATGCTTTCTAGTTGTTCATCATGCAGTAATGATATGTTTAAACTATTTAAAGATGTAGAGAAAGAAGGCATTTATGCAAAGTGTACTGAATGTGGAGCTCCTCCAGAAAAAGTATATGTAGACTCTGATGGGATACAAGTATCATATGAAGCAAAATTATTACATGATATTAAGGAATTAATGTATCAGGTTGAACAAAGGGTATGTAACTTGGAGTTAAAGATAGAGGATATGGAAAGAGGACAAGATGTTTTAGAAGAATCTTTAGCCTATATAAACAAGTATATTATACAACAACGATAAAGTGTATGTTTATGAAAACTATATGATAAATAGTATATAATTAAATATACTAATATAGCTAGGAGAATAAGATGAAAATGAGAAAAAAAGAGATAACTAGATGGACTTTATTTATGCTATGGATAACGGTAATATTTATAATGTCTCAATTGCCAGGCGATAAATCAAGTGAACAAAGTCAGTTGGTAGTTAAATTATTTTCTATTATAGGATTAGATTTAAATGGGTACTTTGGTGAAATGGGGACGCTAATAGTTAGAAAGGGAGCTCACTTTACTGAATACTTAATTTTATTTATATTAACTTATAGAGTGCTAATATTATATATGGAAAAAAACATGTCAAGATTATTGGCTATAGTATTTGTGTTTTTATATGCATGTTCAGATGAGTTTCATCAGTCTTTTATAATTGGAAGAACTGCAGCATTTACGGATGTTTTAATTGATACTTCAGGTGGAATATTTGCTTGCATTGTAGGAAATATAATTAGCAAAGTGAAAAAGAAGGATGTTTTATAGGTTGTAATTAATAGATATATAGAAAAACTAGTCTAAGATAAGGAAGCTATCTTAGACTAGTTTTTTAGGTCAGAAACATGAATAGTTCTGTAATTATATCTATTGATTGAAGTTACTATTTGTTGCAGTGGTGAACTGGAGGAATAATCCACTTTGACACCAAAGTTTTCCTTACTAAAATTAATGAAGTTAAGTTCCTTGTATGGATGATAAAATAAACTTGCTAATTCTCCAGGGGTAGGATGAGCAAGGCCTTTTTCTATAGAGGAAACATCCAAATTATCAACGTACCCAAGAGGTGTTGGAATAAATAAGTTATTATTTTCTCTTTGTATCTTGTGAAAAGTTAAAATACTATTTGGCTCATATAAGTATTGGAAATATTCCTTGATTACCTCTTTTTGTTTTGATGTAGCTTTGTAATGTGGACTTTCAAAAAACGTACAAGGTATATTTAATGCACTAGCAGTATCAATAGCATTTTCTAAAACAGAGCGAGTAGCTTCTTCGCTGGAGTTATATTTATGAGATAGTTCTATTCCACTAATACTTGTATTATTTCCAGCTTGATGAGAATAGCCATGAAGACCAACTTGTCCACCATGATTAATTAAATAATCTAATGTGTTTATAAATCCAACATTCTCTATAGAGATATTAGATAATAAATCATTATCTATATTATTAGATGGAGATTTATATCTAGGGACCCATGCAATATGATATTTGATACCCTGAGAGTTTAAGTAGTTACCTATTATCTTAAATTTCATTTGTCCAGATTCACTTAGCAATACACTTTCTGCTGAAAAGTCTTCAAGTCTAATGAGAGCTACTTTACCATCAGTTAATTCATTTTCACTTTTATTTGAATTAGATAATGGTGTTAGTAGGGAGATAACTTTATTATTCATATCGAAGTCAGCTACTAAGTTAAATATATATTCTATGTCAGAGATAGATATATACTCTTTATTTTCATAAAAAATTAGATTTCCCCTTAAGGAATATGATTGTCCGTTTATAATACAATCTGTATTGGAAAGAATATAATTCATATTATCCTTAGTTAATATAAATTCAGAATTATTCTTTACTAAAGAAAAACCTAAAACAGTACAAATTGATTTAAGTGGGATATAATATCGTTGAGCTTTTTCTAATACTTTAATATTATTTATAGGATTTCCCAATAAATTAATACTAGTTTGTGAAATTTCTGTTACAGGCATACTAGAAAAGCTAAGTTTTGGGGCATAGCAACTTTTGAAAGTGTCGTCGGGAAGGTTGTTCCATTGTACTTTATTATCTTTTACAGTGACAAATTCCTGAAAAAAATTAAAATAGAATAATACGCCATATGAAATAAGTACAATTGCTAAGCTTGAAATAAATACAAGTAAGCATTTTTTAAGTTTTCTCATTTTAATCCTCCAAGTAAGTTAATATTTGTATTAATTATATCATATACTTAGGCTTATATAATTATATTTGAAAAATTAAGAAAGACACTAGGGAATATTAATAAATTCTTTAGAAAACAAGTAAAAAAAAGTTATAAATAATGATATAATGATTATTAGTATTTGCAAAATTAGATAATGGAGGAATTTCTTAATGGAATTTAAAAAAATGATTAAGGATAATAATAAGTACAAAAAGTTATTCTATTTTATATTTGTTGTAATAGCAGCTATAATAATTACTTTTGTATTATTTAAATATCCACAACAAGGAGTTGCAGACCAAGGGGATTTTGACAGAGTTATGACATCTTCAGGACTTTCATTATTAGATTCTGATAAAGATAATTCGGACTTTGTAAGATTTTATGATTATACAGTTACCAATTATAAAATTTCGTGGAATATTATATCTATTCTTCTTACCATAATTGGGTCAAGTATTGGGTATTTGATATTTAGTATTTCTGCTATTTGTAAGTTGCTTGGAAGTGACGTATTTAAAACTCAGTATTTGGCTATAGCATATAGTATTATATATATTGCGGGATTAACGTTGTTATTAAAAAATCTTAAAATAAAAAGTAAATTGAAGTTATTTTTATTAAGTATCATATTTTTATTTATTTTTTTAGATGGGAATTATTTGATATGGTTTAATAGTTTATATGGAGAACCTATGATGATTACCACTTGTATTATGTTTATAGTCTCATTTCTTAATTACGTAAATTATAAATATGGCAAAAAAGATGATACTAGGCTTGTACGGAACATAGTGTATGTATTCATAGCAGCATTTCTATTTTTAGGATCTAAGATGCAAGTTCTCACAGCATTACCTTTTATAGCGGTATTATTAGGAAAGATACTATGGGATAATAGAAACAGTATCAAAAAGAAAACATTAATTAAATTGGGAGTGTTTTTTGCCATAGTTGTTATTTATCCAGTGCAATTAAATAAAACAAATGGAAATATAAGCAAGGATACTCAGTATAATTCTGTTTTCTTTGGTGTTTTAAATGGATCAGAAACTCCAGAGCAAGATTTAATTGATATGGGATTAAACCCAGAGATGGCAGTAGAGGCTGGAAAACATTCATATTTAGATTCAAGTGAATACGAAAAATATGTTCCTAGAGCAGACGTAACAGAGAGTGAATTTTATAGCAAGATGAGTAATGGAAAATTAGCAAAGTTTTATTTAACTCATCCTAAAAGGCTTATTGAAGGAATGGAGTATACAGCAAGTAAAGCTTATATAACTAGTACTTCCCTTGGAAAATGCTCAAGAGAGGATAGTGAGGAGTCTATAAAAGAGCTTAACAGATTTACAGTTTGGTCTACTTTTAGAGAAAATCACTTGCCAGCTAAGTTATGGTTCATAATTGGGGTATATCTATCCATATTTGCAGTTTCTTTATGTACCTTTATAAAAAACAGAAGTAATGGAGAAGTTAGAAATAAAATAATTTTATTGTGGGCTATTATGCTTATAGGAGCAATTCAATTTCCAATGCCTTTTGTAGGAAATGGAAAGGCGGATACTGCAAAGCAATTGTTTCTATTCAATTTCATTTTTGATATAATGTTAGTTACATTTGTTAGTTGGATTTGTTTTAGCGTTATAGATTTATTTAAGAATAAGTTAATAATAAAAAGGTAAGGAAGTATTATTAATGGCGATAAAAAATTACAAAGACTTTGTTAAAAGAGTGTACAAAAAACTAATAGAATTAAAGAGTAAATTATTGAAAACAAGTATGAGTAAATTACGATTAATTAATGTTATAAGTTTAACTATAAAAACCGTTATATTCTTAGCATTAATTCAAGTAGGAACAGCAGATATAATAAAACCTATTAATATAAATATTAAATTTACTTTTGTGTATCTGGCATTTATATTGTTATTCTATTCAATTGGGTATGTTTTTTCGAAAAATAAACAGATAGTTTTTCAGGTTATATTTAACTTATTATATAGTATATTATTAATCGCTGATTTATGGTATTTTAGAGCAAATAATTATTTATTAGGTTTAAAAAATATACTATATAGTGGAACTTTCAATCCCTTGGGCAAGTCGTTATATAATTTTAAAGGTATAGATATAATTTTCTTTGTAGATATAATCTTAATGTTATTATGGATTATTATTGGAAAAGTAAGATGTTCAGAATTAAGAAGTTTTGGTAAGTTTAGTTTTACAATAAGATATTCAATAATTATGATCTTAATTTCATATATAGCATTAGATGTATTTGGTATAAGTGATTGGGATGCTAAAATTGTAAAGGCTGGTTGGAATGTGTCTATGTCAACCAAGGCGGCAGGTCCAGTTGGGTATCATCTTGTAGAAATTGGCAAAACTATAAATAAGAAAATTAATGATATAACTAGCAAAGATGATAAACAGATAGATAATTGGATTGAGGAAAATCAAGAAAATATGAAACCTAATGAATATAGTGGGATAGCTAAGGGGAAAAATGTAATCATTGTTCAAATTGAGTCTCTAGAGAACTTTGTAATAAATAGAACTGTAAATGGAAAAGAGATTACCCCGTTTTTAAATAAGTTAACCAAGGAAGGGTTATATTTTAATAATTTTTATGAGCAGAATAATGCAGGCAATAGTATTGATTGTGACTTTATGGTGAATACATCAGTTTTTCCTTTAGGAGATAAAATAACAGCTTTAAATTATGGAGAAAATAGTTATTTGAGCTCTTTGCCAAGTATATTAAATAGAAATGGATATACCACTATAAGCACACATGCAGAGGAGTCAGGAGAATTTAATTGGACAGAACTACATAAAAATGGGTTTGGAGTTAAGAAAATTTGGAATATCAATGATTATAGATATGAAGAAACTGTTGGGTATGGGCTGTCTGATAGAAGTCTTTTGAGTCAGATCTCTCAAAAGCTATCAAGTGAAAAAGAACCTTTCTTTTTACAAGTGCCTACTTTGTCTAGCCATGGGCCATTTAATATAAGTAGTGAGTATAGAGAATTAAATCTTCCAAAAGAAATTGATGAAAGTTATTTAGGTGGATATTTTGAAAGTGTGCATTATATGGATAAGCAACTTCAAATGTTCTTTGACCAATTGGAAAAGGAAGGATTACTTGATAATAGTATGATAGTTATGTATGGTGATCATACAGGTGTACATAAATATTATAATGATGATATTCAAAAGCTAAGTTATGATGGGGATTGGTGGAAAGAAGTAGACAATAAGATTCCACTTGTTATTTATTCAAAAGGAATGACTCCAAAACTTGTTGAAGCTCATGGAGGACAAGTTGATTTATTGCCTACAATTAGTTATCTTATTGGGATGGAAGAAAAAGAGTATAAATATACTTCTATGGGAAGAGTTTTAGTTAATACTAATAGAGATGCTACAATAATAAAGGGGAATAAAATAGTTGGAAACGTAAAAAATGAAAATGATAAGGAACATCTACTTAATTCATACAATATAGGAGAAAAAATAATAAAAAATAATTATTTTTCGAGAAACTAGTTGTATGAAATTAGATTAGTGCGGAGGTAGAGTAATGAAAGAAACATTGTATTTAGTTATACCATGTTATAATGAAGAGGCTGTATTAAATGAAACAGCAAAGAGGTTATTAGCAAAGATTAATTCTATGATAGAAATAGACATAATAAAGGATGATAGCAAAATACTATTTGTGAATGATGGGTCAAAAGATAAAACTTGGAGCATAATAGAAACACTACATAATGAGAACAAGATATTCAGTGGAGTAAATCTATCAAGAAATAAGGGACATCAAAATGCATTGTTAGCTGGGCTTATGACAGCTAAAGATTATGCAGATATGACAATATCCTTAGATGCAGATTTGCAAGATGATATAGATGTAATTGATAAATTTGTTGAAGAGTACTATAACGGAAGTGATGTAGTTTATGGAGTTCGTTCTTCTAGGGCCACAGATACTTTCTTCAAAAGAACTACTGCTTTGGGATTTTATAAATTTATGAATGTACTTGGAGCTGATGTTATGTATAATCATGCCGATTATAGATTAATGAGTAAAAGAGCTTTAGATGGATTAAACCAATTTAGAGAAGTAAATTTGTTCTTAAGAGGGTTAGTGCCTTTGATAGGATATAAATATTCAGTAGTTGAGTATGAACGTCATGAAAGATTTGCTGGAGAATCAAAATATCCATTAAAAAAGATGATTGCTTTTGCGTTAGACGGAATAACTTCGCTTAGTATAAAGCCAATAAGAATTATAACTGGATTAGGTTTTTTTATATTTACTATAAGTTTTGTAGCATTAATTTATTCTATAATCGTTAAATTAATTGGAAAGGCAAGTATAGGGTGGACTTCATTGACTGTATCAATATGGATGATTGGTGGAATACAACTTTTATCTCTTGGAGTAATTGGAGAATATGTAGGTAAGATATACAATGAAACTAAACAAAGACCAAGGTTTATAATAGCAGATAAGCTAATTGATAATGACAAAAAAGACAGATAGGTGAAAGTTAATGAACAACTTTATAGATAAGGCAAAAAAAATATTTTTCTCAAAAGAATTTATTAGTTTTGTTGTGATAGGAATAATAAATACTTTTAATGGAGTAGTATTTTCTTATATTTACTCTAGTTTTTTTAATGAAAATCTAGCATTTGTATTTGGTTATATATCAGGACTTGTAATATCATATTTACTTAATAGTTTGATTACATTTAAAGAAAAACTTAAATTTAAAAAATTTATAAAGTTTGCTATTTCTTATATACCAAACTTTGTAATTCAAAATATTGTTGTAGTAATAGTATTTAATATTATGGGAATATATAAGTTGGTGGCTTATGGGCTGGCGGCTGCTATAGGAGTGCCTGTTACATTTGTGTTAATGAAATTATTTGCATTTAAAAAGGCTAACTAATTAGGTTATCTAAATTAGAATCTAAGTTCTAATTTAGATAACCTTTTATTTATAGATAAATTAGCATTTTAATATTAGTATATGGAAGAATGAAAAGTATTCAGAAAATTTAGAAAATTAGAAGGTATAATGTGAAAAAAAACGAATATATACATATAGCTACTTAGATGTTTTTAATTTTTATGAAGGACTATTTTATTATAGTACAACATAAAAATTAGAATGGTACAGTTTTGATTTATAACATATAGAAAATTTATTAAAAATGTTATGGAAGGTAGGTGAAGCCAAACATTAGGCAGTTTTAATGTTTTGGTGCAGATATGAAAGATTATTGTATTAATAATTTAAGAAATGTGGGGCTAATAGGACATAGCTCTGCAGGAAAAACTTCATTAACAGAATCATTACTTTTTTATTCGAAAACAGTTGATAGATTAGGTTCTATAGAAGAAGGAACTACAATATCTGATTTTGATCAAGAAGAAAAAAAGAGAAAAATCTCTTTATCAGCATCTATAGTTCCATTAGAGTGGGAAAAAGTAAAGATAAATTTAGTTGATATTCCAGGATATTTTGACTTCGTAGGAGAAAGTATAGAAGCTATGAGAGCTGTTGATGTAGCTACAATAGTAGTATGTGGAGTAACTGGAGTTCAAGTTGGAACAGAAAAAGCTTGGGATTATTGTAAAAAAATTAAATTACCAAGAACCTTTTTTATAAATAAATTAGATAGAGAAAATTCAAATTACGATAAGGTGCTTGCAGAATTAAAAGAAAGGTTTGGAATAAGCGTTGTTCCTATTCAATATCCAATAGGAAAAGAAGATGAATTCATAGGAGTTATAAATGTTATTACTAAAAGAGCACGTATATACAATCCAAAAACAAAAAAGATGGAAACAAGTGAGGTTCCTGAAAATTTAATAGACAAAGTAGAAGAGTGTAAGAAAATGATTACCGAAGCAGTTGCTGAGACAGATGAAGTATTGCTAGATAAGTATTTTAATGAAGGAGAGCTTTCAGATATAGAAATTTATGAAGGCTTAATTAATGGATGTGCATCTGGGGATATTGCACCAGTAATGTGTGGGTCGGCAACTAAGGTAATTGGAATGAATACTTTATTAGAGGATATAGTGGAATGTTTTCCGTCTCCTAAATATGCAATTAGACAAAAAGCAATAGATTTAGTGAAAAATGAAGAGGTATATATAAAATTGGAAGAAGATAAACCTTTTTCTGCGTTAGTATTTAAGACTATAGCAGACCCTTTTGTGGGTAAGATATCATTGTTTAGAGTAATTACGGGAGAGTTGTCTGGAGATATAAGCGTCATTAATACCACAAAAGATAAAATGGAAAAGTTATCGCATGTATTTTTCATGAGAGGAAAAAATCAAATAGCAACAGATAAGGTTGTAGCAGGAGATATAGGTGCAATTTCAAAATTACAGTATACATCTACTGGAGATACTTTGTGTGATTTAAGTTATAAAGTTAGATATGACAAGATGAATTTTCCGGAACCTGTAATGTCAATGGCTGTTCTGCCAAAAGCCAAAGGTGATGAGGATAAGATATCAATAGCATTAAATAAGTTGCTAGATGAAGATCCTATATTTACAGTTGCTAGAGATATAGAAAATGCTGAAACAATAATTTCTGGGTTAGGAGAAACTCATTTAGATGTAATAGCAAGTAAGCTTAAAAATAAATTTGGAGTAGATGTCATTTTAAGAGATCCTAAAGTTCCATATAGAGAAACTATAAAAGGAAGTGCAGATGTACAAGGAAAGCATAAGAAACAATCAGGAGGACATGGACAATATGGTGATGTAAAGATTCTTTTTGAAGCAAGAAAAGATGAAGAAAGCGATCTTGAATTTGTAGATAAAGTTGTAGGTGGAGTAGTTCCAAGAAACTTTATACCAGCGGTAGAAAAAGGGCTCAGAGATTGTATAAGACATGGTGTATTAGCTGGCTACCCTGTTATTGGGATTAGAGCAACTTTACATGATGGTTCATATCATCCAGTTGATTCTTCAGAAATGGCATTTAAGATAGCAGCATCTATAGCATATAAAAAAGGATTACAAGAAGCAAATCCAATTATTTTAGAGCCTATTATGTATGTGGAAATAATAATTCCAGATGAATATATGGGGGATGTTATAGGTGATTTAAATAAGAAACGAGGAAGAGTTTTAGGAATGGAACCAGAAGGTGATTTACAAAAACTAGTTGCAGAAGTTCCTATGGCTGAAATGTTTAAATATGCAACTGATTTAAGATCTATAACTCAGGCAAGAGGAGATTTCAGTATGAAACTCGAAAAATATGAAGAAGTTCCACCTGCTGAAGCTTTAAGGATAATAGAGAATAGTAAAGAAATGAAAGAATTAAAAAATGAAGCTTAGATAAAAATGGAGGACATATTTTTATGTCCTCCAGCTTTAATTAATATGAATAGAAGAAGAAAGCATGGATAAAATAAATATGAATGATTTATAAAATTAAAACATAGATATATATATTGATTAAGAAAAATAGTAATTATGGTGATTATAGGAGGACTAAGATGTCAGATTACAAGATGGATATTAGAGGTGAAATAGGGTTAAGTGAATATAGCAATATTCATGATTATCTTGGAGTAGTAGATAACAATGATAGTTTTACCATAACATTAGATAATAGTGATGAACATGAAATCAATATTATTAATTCTATGTTAAAGGATAACAGTTTCTATATAATTAGTGAGGGATATGATAGTTTAGGAATTTATTATATAACAGCATATAAAGCCAAATAAAGTTGTAAAATTAACTCTTTTTTGTTAAGATTAAAATTAAGATGTAAACATTTATAAATTATTCGGGAGGGTTTATATGAAAAAGTATGTAATAGGGATAGACTTAGGGGGAACGAAAATAAGTACAGCCTTAGCTACATTTGATGGGGAATTAGTAGAAAATGTGGTTGTTCCGACTAAAGCTGAGGAAGGGGAAATTCCTGTTCTAAATAGGATAATAGGGACAATAGAAGAGGTTTTAGAAAAAGCTAGAGTAACAACAGATGAGGTAGAATCTATAGGTATAGGATCACCTGGACCATTGGATGCAGTTACAGGAGTAATTATTACTACTCCAAATCTTCCATTTAAAAATTACAATGTAGTAAAGCCTTTAATGGAAAGATTTGATATACCTGTATATTTAGATAATGATGCAAATGTAGCAGCCATTGGAGAATTTATGTTTGGAGCAGGTAAAGGTAAAAAGAATATTGTATATTTTACAGTAAGCACTGGTGTTGGTGGTGGAGCTGTATTAAATGGCAATATTTACAGAGGAAATACATGCAATGCATTGGAAATTGGACATACAACAGTAGCTCCTAATGGACCAAGATGTAATTGTGGTAATATAGGTTGTTTGGAGGCTGTATCATCAGGAACTGCAATTGGTAAAAGAGGAAAAGAAGCTGTTGCAACAAATGTTGAAACATCATTAAAACAATATGAGAATGTAACATCATATGAAGTGTTTAAGGAAGCTGAAAAAGGGGACGAAGTGTCAAAAGACATAGTAGAAGAAGCTTTGAATTATCTTGGAATTGGTGTAGCAAATTCTGTAGCTATATTTGATCCAGAGATGGTTATTATAGGTGGCGGTGTAGCACAAGTAGGAGACATACTATTTAATAAGGTAAGAGAAGTTGTAAACAAAAGATGCTTTAAAAACATGGCGGAATCATGTGAAATAGCTCCAGCAGGATTAGGAAGTAATGCAGGAGTTGTTGGTGCTGTGGCATTGGCTATCTTAGAAAGTAAAAATAATAATTAATTTTTTAAATAAAAGCTTGAAAATAATTGAAGAGTTATTTTCAAGCTTTTATTCTATTATAGAAGTAAAAATATATGAATAAATCATATATAGATTACATATGTTATGAGTGTAGGAATTAAATTCTTCTTCTCATACATATTGAAGCTTAAATATGACAAAAAAATTTATTGTTTTACTACACGTGATACTATAGTGAGAGGAAGAATTTATTATATATACGCTATTCCTAAGTAATTAGGAATAGCCCATATACTGAATTTTTAAGGGAGCTTTGCTCCCTTAAATTAATTTTAAGTATGATATAATAAATATATACAAAAAGTGCTAAATGGAGGGATGATATGAAAGCAGAAATAATTGCGGTAGGGACAGAAATATTATTGGGCGATATTGTAAATACTAACGCTCAATTTTTATCTAAAGAGCTGGCATCTATAGGGATAGGGGTGTATAGGCAAGAAGTAGTTGGTGATAATCAAGCAAGGCTTATTGAAGCGATAGATGAGGCATTAAAAAGAAGTGATATAGTTATTACTACAGGAGGATTAGGGCCTACTGGTGATGATTTAACTAAAGAAACTGTATGCAAGTATTTTGAAATGGAATTAGAATTACATAAAGAATCATATGAGACCTTGTTATCCATATTCAAGAGAGCTGGAAAAGAAGTTACAGAAAGTAATTTAAAACAAGTTTATTTTCCAAGGAATGCTAAGGTGCTTGCAAATCCTAATGGGACTGCGCCAGGAGCTATATTTGAGAAAAATAATAAGATAATAGTTATTTTGCCAGGGCCTCCAAAAGAAATGAAGCCTATGTACCTTAACCATGTTAAAAAGTTTCTTATTCCAATGGGAAATGGTATTATTAAATCTGAAGTAGTTAGAGTTTTAGGATTAGGAGAAAGTTTTGCTGCAGAAAAACTAAAAGATATAATAGATTCAGGAGTAAATCCTACTGTAGCACCATATGCAAAAGAAGAAGATGTAATATTTAGAATAACAGCAAGTGGCAAAGATGGGAATGAGGCTTTAGATTTGATAAAACCTGTTAAGGAAGCTATCAAAGAAAAATTAGGAATTGATTGTTATGCTGAAGGGGAAAATACTAAACTTGAAGAAGTTATAGGAGATTTGCTTATTAATAAAGGACTAACAATTTCTACAGCAGAATCTTGTACAGGAGGAATGATAGCTAGTAGGCTTATAAATTATCCAGGCATATCACAAGCTTTTCTAGAAGGAGCGGTAACATATTCTAATGAAGCTAAAGTAAGAACATTAGGGGTTAGTCAAGATACATTAAAAAGATATGGAGCAGTAAGTGAAGAAACTGCAAAGGAAATGGCGTTAGGAATTTCAAAAAGGACAGGATCGGATATATCTATAGTTACAACAGGAATAGCTGGGCCAGGGGGTGGAACAGAAGAAAAACCAGTTGGATTAGTATATATAGGAGTGTACTATAAAGGCCAGATAAGAGTATATAGACAAGTATTCAATGGTAATAGAGAAGAAGTCAGAAATAAAGCAACTATTACTGCATTAGATAAGGTTAGAAGAACTATATTGCAAGATAATATAGTTTAATATAAGAATCAATCCCCCTTATAAACTAAGAGGGATTGAAACGTATATAAATAAAATGGGGGAGAGGCGATTATAAAAGCATCTCGCTTCATTAATAATTATTTCCTTACAATGAAATAATTATACATGGTAATTGAAATAAGGAGGATGATTAATGAAAAAGTTATATAAAAGTAATATATATTTTATGCTAATTTTAATAGGATCTATTATTATACCTTATGGGTTAAGATATATATATTATTTTTTAGGTGTTAGAGATACAAAGATTATGCTACTTGGGAATCATATTATTTTATTCTTTATACCTGCTATAATATATTTAATTGTAACAAAAAGCAATGTGAAGGAGACACTTAGGTTAAATAAGTTATATCTAAAGGATGCGGGATTAATAGTTGTAATAGCATTAATTGCATGGCCTTTAATGACATGTGTTTCAATAATAGGCTCACTATTCACTAAAAATAACTTAGCTGAATATATGACGTCAATATCATCAACACCATATATAATTATGGTATTATTATTTGGAGTTATGCCAGCTATTACTGAAGAAATTAATCTTAGAGGAATTATTTTATCTGGTTATGATGGACAAACTAAATTTAAAGCTGCTTTAATGACAGGTTTATTATTCGGGATATTTCATTTAGATTTACATCAATTTTTGTATGCAACAGCTTTAGGTTTTATCATGGCATATGTAGTAAGAGTAACTAATAGCATATTTTCGTCAATGTTAATACATTTTATAATAAATACCTTATCAACGACCTTGCAAAAGGTAAATTTTGTTTATAATAGTGAAGCATTAAAAGCAGCTAATGATGTAGATGCGACTAAGATGTCTTTAGATAATAAGTTTGCTACAATACAGGTCGCTGTAGTTATAGGCATTTGTCTTGCAGGGTTAATATATAAATTAATAAAGAAGTTAGAAGAAATAAATAGTATACGAAATTTTGAATTAGGAGTTACACAAACAAGAGATGTTGCAATTGAGCAAAAAGAGAACATTATTAATTTACCTTTTATGGGGATAATTGTAGTATATGTAATAGCAATGATATTTTTTAGATAAGTAGGAATCTACCTTAAATAGTAAGAAACTATTTAGGGTAGATTTAATGCTTTAGAGTGGAATGTTTTAATACTATATATAGTACTAAAACATTATAAATCAAAAGAAGAATACTTGGGTTAATTAGACATTATGTACATTGTGTATTAAAATTATATAAGGGGATCTAATTTTATGTGGGCTAAATTCTAAAGTGATAATTGGGAGGAGAAAATGGAAGATAGAATTTCTGAGAATCAAACAATTAATGAACTGTATAATGTTTCTCCATATTTTGATGTTATTTTTGATAACGAGATATCAATGGCAATAACTGATAAGGAAAAATATTTATACTCAAAATACTGTGATGAACTAGTTTTAGGAGCAAACAAAGGAGATTTAATACCTAAAGAAGGTGCTGTAAGTGATGCTTTGATAAGTGGAAAAACAATAGTAAAAGTGGTTCCAGAGCATGTTTATGGGGTACCTTTTAAATCATATGCAATTCCAATAAAAGAAGGTAATGAAGTTGTTGGAGTTTTTGTAGTTGGGAAGAGTTTAGCTAAGAAAAATGAAGTAACAAATATTGCAAGCAATTTAGCAGATTCATTATCTCAAATATCAATTGGAATTAATGAAGTTGCCTTAGGGGTACAGCAATTAGCTACAATGAATGAAGAGGTACTAGGGCAAAGTAAGGAAGCCAATGATAGGGCAAAGGATACTGATGAAGTAGTTAATTTTATACAAGGGGTATCTTCGCAGACAAATTTATTAGGACTAAATGCAGCAATAGAAGCAGCTAGAGCAGGAGAAAATGGTAAAGGGTTCAACGTAGTTGCGCAAGAAATAAGAAAATTGTCTAATTCATCATCAGAATCTATTAAGAAAATAGATTCTGTAATAAAAAATATTTCTGTGTCGATTCAAAATATAACAGATAAATTAACATCGGCAAATGAAGTTTCTCAAAGTCAATCGGCAGCGTTAGAACAAATAACAGCATCTATAACTGAATTAAATTCAACTTCAAAATTGCTAGAGGAATTATCTGAGAAATTATAATATTTGTGAGAAGTACAGAAGCATTTATAGCTTCTGTACTTTTTTGCTTTTTGTATTGTTTTATAAGTAGGTAAGTGCTTTATTTAAAACTTCAGCAATATCGTCATTAATAATTAAGTCAGCTTTATTATCAGCAGAAGTTGTACTCTTATTTATAAGAATTAGATTTTTCCCTCTAAAGTAATCAATAAGTCCTGCAGCAGGATAAACAACAAGTGAAGTTCCACCAATAATTAAGGTGTCGGCTTGAGATATAGCTCTTACAGCACCAGTAATAACATCATTGTCTAATCCTTCTTCATAAAGAACTACATCAGGTTTAACTTTTCCACCGCATTTAGGGCAAGTAGGTATACCTTTTGATTCTAAAATAAATTTCTCATCATAAAAAGCATTACAATCCATACAGTAATTTCTGAGAACAGATCCATGTAATTCATAAACTTTTTTAGAACCAGCTGCTTGATGTAAACCATCAATGTTTTGAGTAACTACAGCCTTAAGTTTACCCATTTCTTCTAGTTTAGCTAAAGCTATATGACATCCATTAGGTTTTGCATTTGGATAAATCAATTTATCTTTATAGAACTTAAAAAATTCTTCTGGATATCTTATGAAGAAAGTATGTGAGACTAATTGCTCAGGAGTAAAATTTATCTTAAGTTTTTCGTTCCATAAACCGCTTGAGCTTCTAAAGTCTGGTATGCCTGAAGATGTGCTTACACCTGCTCCACCGAAGAATACTATATTGCTACTTTCTCTAAGTATTTGAGCTAACTTTTCTATTTCATTACTCATAAAATCATCTCCGTTTTTATTTTATATTTTTATTATTGCATAAATAAAAGTAAAAATAAAACATATAAATAAAAATGCCTCTGAATCTCTATATGTTTCTTTCCGTTCTTTCATAGTTTATGGAATAGATAAAACTGTAACATTTTGATTGAATTTATTAATATTTTATAGACAAACAATATAATTTTCGTTAAAGTTATGGCAATATTATTGTATTATAACAAATTTAGGAATAAACTACATAAAACAGGGTAGGAAATAATATCGAGAGGTGAAAAATAATGAAGTATTATATTAAAGAACATCAAGAAAATTTTTGGAAACTACTTAAAGAAAATGCACTTAGGAGAGAAGATGAAGTGTGTTTTAATTTCTATGAATATACTAGAGATGAAAAGCGTGAAGTTAAGTTAACAAGAGCTGATTTAGTTGAAAAGTCAGCAGCTATAGCGGCTACAATAAAAGAAAGAGGAGCAAAAAAAGGAGATAGGGTAGTAATTTTTTCTACACAGACAGCAGATAATATTTTAGCTGCGGTAGGATCAATGCTAGCAGGAACAATATTTACTATTATTCCACCACCAACAGATTCCAATAAAATGATGAGATTTACATCAGTGGTGGAGTCTTGTAATCCTAAATTTATATTATGTGGTAATGAACTAAAAGAGGAAGTTAGTGAGATTTTAGAAAAATTAAAAAAAGATAAAAAGGGTATAGAAGCATTTCAAGAACTCAAAATAATTGATGTAGAAAAATGTAATGATAATAAGAACTTTATACCAGAAGAAATATCATTAGATGATATTGTATATATTCAATATTCATCAGGATCTACTAGTGCACCAAAAGGTGTTATGATATCATATGGAAATTTATTAAGTGCAATAAATTCAAGTTTCGAACAAATAGAACTAAAAAGATTATTTGGATGGGTACCATTCTTTCATAATTTAGGACTTGTATTTTTAATTTTTACATCTGTTGTTAATGGTGGTATTTGTACAGGGATAATGTCACCAAGTGCATTTTTAGAAAAACCATCTAGATGGTTTGAAGGATTGAGCGAATTTAAAGCAGATAGTACTCTAGCGCCAAATTCAGTTTATGAATCTTATCCAAAGTTGGTACCTGCAACCAGGTTGAAAGGAATCGATTTATCTAATTTAAAAGCATTTTTAAACGGCTCTGAGATAGTTAATTATTCAACTATGAAGAGATTTGCTGATGAATATAAGGATTTTGGTGTTAATATAGAAAAATTTATAATAGGATATGGACTTGCAGAAGCTACTTGTGGGGTATGTGGAAATACAAATTATAGCGAAGATGAAAGGATAGATATTGATCTTGATGAATATCAGGCAGGTAGGTTAGTATTAGCAAGTGATAATACTAAAAATGAAATTGAATTTATAGGAAACGGTGAAGCTATAAAATATGTAGATATAAAGGTTGTAAATCCTACAACTCTAAAAGAATGTGAAGAAGATGAATTTGGAGAGTTATGGGTACAAGGACCTTGTATTGCTCAAGGATATTATAAAAACGAAATTGCAACAAGAGAGACATTTGATGGGAAATTGGAAGGGTATAGCGGAAAATTTCTTCGAACAGGAGATTTAGGTATTATAAAAAATAAGAAAGTTTATGTTACAGGACGTATAAAAGAACTTATAATAATTAATGGAAATAATATATTGCCAAATGATATTGTAGTAAAATTAAAGGAAAAAATATCTGAGTTAAATTATGCTACTATAGTTCCATTTTCAATAGTAAAGGAAGATAAGGAAAGATTGATAATTGTCTCAGAAATGTCAGAGAAAGATATAAAAAGTTATGACTTAGAGGAAGTAACTAATAAAATAAATGCATGTGTACTAGAATATTTTGAAGTATCACCTTATGAAGTTGAATTTGTAAGAAGAGGAGTTCTTCCAAGAGCTGATAATGGAAAAATATCAATAATGAAATCTGCTAGCTTATATAAAGAATGTAAGTTAGAATTAATAGACTTAGGTAAAAAAGTTAACTCCATTAATAACAATGAACCTATAGAATATGGTACAGAAACAGAAAAGGCATTAGGAAATATAATTAATAAAGAATTTTCATATAAGGCTGGATCTAATGATAACTTATTAAATCTAGGAATGGATTCTCTACAAGTATTAGGCCTTACAACCAATATAGAGAATATGTTTTCTGTAAGCATTCCAATATCGTTTATATTTGACAATCCTACAATAGAAAAGATTGGACAGTATATCGATAAAGTTCTTAATGGAGAAGATGTTGGTCAATTAGAGAAAGATAAGAGCTATTTATATGATGAAGTTAAATTGGATGAAAGTATTTATGCTAAGAAATATGAAGATACCAACCCTCCTATGCAGAATATATTCATAACTGGAACCACTGGATTTGTAGGGGCATATTTGATTAATACATTATTAACAGAAACTAAAGCTAAATTATACTGCCATGTAAGGGCTAAAAATGATGAAGATGGATTAAGAAGATTAAAAGAGAATATGGAGTATTATAACTTGTGGAAAGATGAATATAGAGAATATGTCATTCCAGTAATAGGATCTCTAGATAAACCATTATTAGGAATAGAAGAAGAAAGATATAAATATCTTAGTGAAATTGTAGATACGGTGTATCATAATGGAGCAATATTAAATTTTATATATCCATATGAAAGATTAAAAGATACTAATGTGTTAGGAACAGTGAGAACTATTGCTTTTGCATGTGAAGGAAAACAAAAATATTATAATTATGTATCTTCTTATAGTGTTTTTGATAATTCATGTTATTTTGAAAAGAGTGTATCTGAAGATGATCCACTTGCAAATTGTACAGGTTATTATCTATCATATAGTGAAAGTAAGTGGGTAGCAGAAAATATAATACATCTCGCAAGAGAAAGAGGTTTAAGAGCAGCAATATATAGACCAGGAGAGATAACAGGAGCTAATGATACTGGTATATGGAAGTATAGTGATTCAGTTAGTAGAACAATTAAAGCTATGATTCAAACAAAGACATATCCAGATGTAGATATGAAGATGCACATGACTCAAGTGGATTATATAGCTGAGGCTATAGTAAATATTTCAAAACAAGGCCAAGCGTATGGAAAAGCTTATAACTTATTAAATAGTGTTCACTTACCTATTAGAGAGTTAGGAAAAATTATAAATGAGTGTGGTTATGAAACTAGGCCTATTGATTATGCTACTTGGAAAGAAAATTTGTTTAATTCAGGAAGTGAACATCCTTTGAAGTTATTAGAATCTCTTTTCAAAATAGTAAAAAAGAATGCAAGTGAGAATTTTGAGAGTAGATATGGAGAAATGGCAGCAACTTTACAAACTACGAATACTGAAAATGCTTTAAAGGGAACTAATATTAGCTGTGAACCAATGGATGCAGAGATAATTAAAAAGTATTTAAAGAATTTTGTTTAATATATAATAGTAATTATGGAGCTAGATAAAGGTTTCTAGTTCCATGATTACTATATAAATAATTTAGTTAATATATATTATTAGTTACAGTAAAAAACGGAGAAGTTAGATAAATAATGTTTGACATAGGGGAATTTTGTAGTTATAATACTACTTGTATCTAGTGATAATGGCGTAGAGGAAACACTCCTTTCCATTCCGAACAGGAAAGTTAAGCTCTACAGCGCTGATGGTACTGCATGGGAGAC
>NZ_SULK01000036.1:20360-21329 GCF_007115085.1 Clostridium sp. HBUAS56017
TAGGTAAATGTGGCTCGATAGCTCAGTCGGTAGAGCAGAGGACTGAAAATCCTCGTGTCCCTGGTTCGATTCCTGGTCGAGCCACCAGAAAAAAAGCACTAACATTTGTTAGTGCTTTTTTTTATACATTTTCAATTTGCCAATCGATTGTAGGAATGTTTAAGGAATTCAAAATATTATTAGTTTGAGAAAATGGTTTACTACCCAAAAAACCTCTAGAAGCTGAAAGAGGACTAGGATGAACAGATTCTAGAATATAGTGTTTCTTATTAGTAATTATTTTTTTCTTACTTATAGCATTGTTGCCCCATAATATAAACACAATTGGGGTATCTCTTTCATTTAGTACAGATATAACTTTGTCTGTAAACACTTCCCAACCCTTACCTTTATGAGAATTAGCGTTGCCTGCTTGAACAGTAAGAACGGTATTTAAAAGTAAAACTCCTTGGTCTGCCCATTTCTTTAAGTAACCATTATTAGGGATATAGCAACCTACATCATTATGTAGTTCTTTGAATATATTTTTTAGAGATGGAGGAATAGCTATACCAGGTTTAACTGAAAAACTCAATCCGTGGGCTTGATTTGGACCATGATATGGATCCTGACCTAATATTACAACTTTAACATCATTATAGTCAGTATAATGTAGCGCGTTAAAAATATCATACATATCTGGATAAATAGTTTTAGTCTTATATTCCTCAACTAAGAAGTTATGCAATTTAATATAGTAGTCTTTTTCAAATTCATCTTTTAAAAATTCATTCCAAGTGTTTTTTAATATTTGTTTCATATACATCACCTATGTTTAGTATACCATAAAATCAATATAATAATTTGCATATATAATTGGCTTAGAATTATATGAAGATTCATAGTATAAAGAATATTCATAAAAAGTAAAAAAACTGATCCTAGCATATCAATATATGAAATACTTTATATATTTAAGCAAATTTGATT
>NZ_SULK01000037.1:0-6920 GCF_007115085.1 Clostridium sp. HBUAS56017
TTAACTGACTTTCTTTCAATACTTCATAATTTTTCTCAAAATCTAAGTTTCCTATTTTGTTGTTTTTACAATAATTATTATATCCACTGTTTATAGCTAGTTCTAGTGTTGAATCCGCAGCTTTTGTTTTTTCCTTATAATCTTTCAATTTAGAATTAAAATGCAACTCTTATTCACAGGCTTTTAAATACTAAAAAATAATGAATCAGCCTACTTAACTTCGCTGATTCATTACACCTTTTCACTGTATTTATACATTAAATTTCATTCTTTAACATTTCTAAACCTTTCATTAATGCATCTTGTACAATACTAACATTATCATTGTATTGAGGATTCCTTTCTTTTAAAATGTCAAAAAAATTCTTTAATATACCATCTACCATTATGGTAATACCCTCAACTTTTTCTCCTGTCTTCTCATTTTCAAATTCTTCACTCATGATTGATATTGTCTTTTTCATTATATTTATCCTCCAATTAAATTATATTATTTCCAATAACAATATTCTTTTGGAACTAGTTCGATAAAATCTCTAAAGTCAGATTTCCAGCCAAATGGTACATAATCCTCATATGATGCTGGTTCTGAATACATTGATAATAATTCTTTTTTATCAAAATCGATATATAGACTAGGCATATAATTATATCTCCATTTTTCTTCGCCATTATTTTGCAATTCTAATAATTCTTCTCTTAAATCTGATGATAACACTATATCTTTTTTTATTCTAGAAAGAAAAATATCTGCATTTTTTGTATCAAGTATTAATAAATTTTTTCGTCTTTCATCAATATATTCTTCTTTAATTTCATACCCTAAATTACGATAAAGATCAATCATTTTTTGTTTATCTAAGAACCAAATTTCCTTATCACTAATATACCAATTTTTTGTTCCTTTATAAATAACAAATACAATAACTTCTTCATTTACATCTATCTTTTTCATCAACTTCCTCCTTTTACTATCCTCCCATTCGATGCATATTCTTCCATCCACTCTATCCATGGTGATGGAAACTCAACACACTTTCCAGGAGTTGAAATATCGTTTAATGATGGAACTGTTCCACCTTGATTTAATGGATTACTCTTATATCCTACTTGTAGGAATTGTATACTCTTGAACCATATCATCAAACCACTTCGGAACATCAAATTCATAAATATCTGCTCCCTGTCTTTTGTTTTTGACATAATACTGAGCATGCTCGCCATTATCAATGCTTACATTTAATTTTGCCGTTTTATCATTTATATACACATTTCCATCATTATCAATTACTACTCTTTGTTGGTTTGACTTATTTCCTGCTCCTCCTTGAACACGTCTATAAGTTACCATTTCCTCTCCAGCTTCTGTAGCCCCCTTGGGGCAGAGTCTGTCTTTTCTATCAACCTAGTGTTTTCAATCCTTCACACTATTTTTTAACTACTTCCAACTACTTATCATTTTTTCTGTTATGTAGCTACTTTTTCAGCCTTGATTTTCCTTAATCTGTTAACCTTATTTTATCATGCAACAGCCTTTATTTCTACATTGGGTAGTACATATTCACTTTTATTTTTCATCATTCCATAGATGATGTTATTAAGCCTTCTCATTACACACACTAATGCTTGTATCTTAGTTTTACCTTCTGAAACTTTTCTCTTATAGTATTCTAGGAAAGCTAGATTTCTAGGAGTTCCTTTCTTAGAAACTTGTATCTGTTGCACTGCTAGGAAGTAGAAAACTCCATAGAGTTCTCTGTTACCTTGTTTACTCTTTTTATCCTTCCCTTTACCTGCTGAACTGAAATTTACTGGTGCTATTCCTGAAAACTTAGCCAGCTTATCAGCATTACGGAATCTTTTAATATCTCCTATGTGAGCAACAAGTGCTATTGCAGTTACAGTATCTATCCCAGGAATTGTTTCTAGCTTTAGGTCTAGTAGTTTTAGCAGTTTTTTCATTTCAGTTTCAACCTTCTTGATTTCCTCACTCTTAAATGCAATGTCTCTTACAATGCTCTGAATGATTTATTACTTCTTCTTAATCAATTACATTTATTATCTTTCTTGATTGATTATCTTTTACCTATTAATTACTTAATTCTTCTTTATTCTGATTAGTTATTATTTATTATTTCTTCAATTTCTTTTATTCTATTTATCTTTATTATTTTTAATTGAAATAGATTTTTATTTATCTATTTCAATTCTTTTAAGTCCTTATTCCCCCCTACCCCCCGTCACAATTTCCTAGTCCCGAGTTCCAAGTCTCTAATTATTCTACTCAGCTATCTTATTATTATGTTCTATTCTATCAATTCTTTTATTTTTTAGTGCTTTTCTACTACATATATTATGTTCACAATTCAATTAACTTTTAAGTGGAATTATTGAACCTAGGATTTCCTGGATTATCAAGCTACACATCTCTTCTATACTCGTTTTCCTGGCATCTAAAGTCACTAGACTTAATTAGCTAGGAAGTCCTTAATCAGATACTGTTATCTGTTCAATTACTAAAGCTTCTATCCTGTATACATTATTGTTATCAATTCCGTTAACTTTCAAGTGGAATTATTGAATCTAGGTTTTCCTAGCTTATCAGGTTACACATATCTTCTATGCTCGATTTACTGGCTTATAAAGTGCCTAGACTTAATTAGCTAAGAAGTCCTTTATCATATGCTTATCCTTGAGAACCTGCTAAAAATTTTTTAATCACCTACCAATCTCTATTAAGTCAGTAGGTTTAGCCTTTATTCAACACTTTTAAACTTTAATGCCACTCTTGTTCACAGTCTTTTAAATCTCTGTTCTCTGATGGGTTATCGTTGCTTTTTAATATAGTTCTTTTGAGGAATGTACTTATAGCATATGTTAATTGCTAAAAAAATAATGAATCAGCCTACTTAAATTCAGCTGATTCATTTTATTTTTCACTGCATTATTACAATTATGCAATTTAACTTTTTATCACATATATTGATTTAACCACATTCTATTGTTACTATTTTTTATGCAGTTACTCTATTCTCTATTATGCATCATGTTTAAAAAACATCATTTATTCTTGTTAACAATTACTTTTATCTTCTTCTGCTATCCATGATAAAAATGCACTGTCTGAACTACCCATCTTAACAATTCTTGCCTTATGCATCATGACACCGAAATCATGTTCTTCATCCCATGAACACATAAAGTGAAATCCTACATATGATATACCTTCATTTTCAACATTTAAAATATAAATCCTTTTAGGATTAAGTATATTTTTAAAGCCATCAATATCACTAACACTAGGCATGAATTCCTCTAATTTATCTTCATCGTAGCCATATTCCTCCTGCATATCAGAATATTTTCCCATTAGTTCATTTAAAATTAGATTAAGTAAATTTTCTTGGTTAGATACAATGTATTCATATGCTAACTTATGACTCTCTTCAAGTTTTTCAACTTTTGAATCTCCACCTATATTTAAATCTATATATTTAACATCCTTAAAAAAATTACTCCATGAATCTAATTGAATTTTTCCTCTCCATATTCCATTTATAAGTTCAACATTTGGTATTAACATTTTTATTCCTCCTTTTATGGTCTTATTCCCTTTCTTATAAGTGATGCTCATCCAGTATGCCTTATCTCACCATGCAAATCACTTGGAACAAGTATTAAAGTTCGTCCATCTTCTACATGATGCCATGTATAACCTTTAGGTGTACTACTAAATCCAGCTGCTTCATTAGCCTTAATAAAATCATAATAAGCATCCCCCTCAAGATTATTAACTGTAACTTTCTTTATACTATATGGTTCAAAATTAGGAAAACCTTCTTCACTAAATTTAACACCATCAGGGTATTTTTTAGCTAAATCTCCGCTTAATTCATATGTTTTACCTGCATATTTTTTATTTATTATTCTGACCCCATCTAAATCAGCTTTAGTCGCCCCCTCTACAATATCCTCAAATTCGTCACAGAGATTTATCAAAATAGCTTTTTCCTTTTTCAAAATTACTTCCACTAATAGATAAATTTCCTAATCCGTTATTTCTACAATACTTATTATATCTGCTATCAATTGATCTTTTCAATGTTGAATCTGCGATACTTACTTTTTCCTTATAATCTTTCAATTTTGAACTCATCTTATTCACAAGCTTTTAAGTACAAAGATGAAATGAACCAGCTTACTTAATTTCGCTGATTCATTTCATCTTTTTTGCTAAATTATTAATGTTATACAGTAAAATTTTTTTAAGTTTAATTTATTCTTAATAAATGTGGTAAGAAATATTTTTGTATTAACTTATTCCTAATTTAAGCATCCAATAGACTTATTACTCATATGAGATTAATATCTCATCACCAACTGCTAATGCTTCTTTAAATACCCTTAATATTTCTTCCAGAACCTCTTTATCAATTTCATTAAGTTTACTTATATCAAGACCCTCTAACTGTTCTTTTGCTTCATCAAGATTCTCTATTTTCCACGGACTTTCTTCATACCAACCTATATATAAGTTGTAATAATATGCCAGCGATGTCCAACCCGTTGATTGTGGCTCAATTGAAGTCATTATATTATCAAAAAAACCTGTCCATATTTTTAACACTATTTTTTCATTATTGGATGATTTCTTAATAATTTGAATTTCAGGTTCTCCTTCATATCCTTTATAATATTTATCAACTACACTATTCATTTTAATTACCTCACTTTTATGGTGCTGGCCAATGCCCACCTTTTAATATATCATTTTGAGCCTCTGTAGCTACTCCATTTTGTCTTGCCGTAATGGCATCCTGCCATACCTTTCTTGGTGTCCATTCACCTTCACCTGTTAATATATGACTAACGCTACGTTGACCGTTAGCATTTCCTGGTGTAATTCGTTCAATAACCCATGTGTTTCCTTGTTCTGGTGGAGCACCTGGAGTTCTAGTATGCCATCTTGAGTCATATTTATAATTATTATCAGACCATTTAAATTGTATTTGGTCATAACCTGTTTTTGATTGGATTTTCATTTTTGCATTTGATTGTATTTCTATTGGTGATGTTTCAGCATACTTCCATCCCCAATATTCTTGGTAACGTGCTGCTTCAGCTGGTTCCATCATGTCAGCAAGTGTACCAGCTTTACCTCCACCCTTTATAAGATCCTCAAATTCGTCACCATGCTTTACTAACGTTCCAACTTCATCAGTATATTTCAAAGACCCTATAACTGGGAAAAATGCCATCGCATCTAGAAACGTTTGTCCTGCATGTCCCCATGACCATTCCCAATTAACAAAATCTGCGCTGATATCTCTTATTTCTGCTGGTAAGTCAAGACCAGCTAAACCAAGTCCAACTTGAGCACCAGTCCCTAGTACTGTTACATCATCTGTATAATTCCCTAGTACAACCTGATCAAGAGATTTATCAAAATAGCTTTTTCCTTTTTCAGAATCACTTCCACTAATAGCTAAATTTCCTAATCCGTTATTTCTACAATACTTATTATATCTGCTATCAATTGATGTTTTCAATGTTGAATCTGCGATACTTACTTTTTCCTTATAATCTTTCAATTTTGAACTAAAATACAATTCTTATTCACAGGCTTTTAAATACTAAAAAATAATGAACCAGCTTACTTATGAACTGCCTCCTGTTAAATAGACAGGGGGCAGTTCACTTAATTTCAGCTGATTCATTTAGTCTTTTCACTGCATTAATTTAGATTATCCATTGTTTATTCTTATATATTTTATTGATTTAACTATATTGTGCTATTACTGCTTATGCAGTTAACCTATTACTATCCATTTATTTTAGTAATACCTTAATTATCCTTCAATTTTATCTAAAAACTCTTTAAAATTATTAAAAATTAAATACGTATTTTCATCATCTGTAGATTCATCAAAATTATATGAATCATCCCAATAATATATTCCTTTAAAATCTCCCTTAGTAATCATTACTATCATTCCTTGTAATAAATCGTCACCTATTATAATAGAATGCTCCATTAAATCATCACCAAGTTTATTCATCCAAGTACTAATATCTGATGTCTTGCTTTCTGTATTTATCCCATAAAGTACATCGATATTAATATATTCATCTACACTTTCAATATATATCTTATTCTCTTCCTTTTTATCTACTATTCCACCATTATAGTTACCTAAAAATTCTTTATATTCATCTGGCAAACTTACATTAAACTTTTTCTCTAAACCTTCTATTTCTGATTTAGATGCGTTACCAAATTTATTTTTCAAAATAAATCAACTCCTTTTATTTTTTCTTTTTAATAGACATTCCACCTCTATGAGTATAATCCTTATGAATTTCTTTATTAATTTCTTGCATTGTCTTTCCATCTTAATTATGATGCCATGTATTATTTATAGCATCTCTAGGTCCATTAGGTGCTAATTCATCCGCTTTATTAAAATCATCATAATAATTATTAAACCCGCCTATATCTACTTCCTGCTCAACTAATCCTGCTCCCTTAAAATCTGGAAATCCATCTGGATATTTAACAGAATGTCCAGATGGATGAATATATGTCCATATTCCATCATCATCTATTGAAATGCTACCTCCATTATTTAACCACTTTTTAGGATTAGGAGAATTCTTAGGTTTTTCTAGTAAGCTTTCTTTATCTACTAAATCCCCCTTAATAAAAGTTTTGGTAGTATTACTTGCTCCCTCTACAATATCCTCAAATTCGTCACTATGCTTTACTAACGTTCCAACTTCATCAGTATATTTCAAAGACCCTATAACTGGGAAAAATGCCATCGCATCTAGAAATGTTTGTCCTGCATGTCCCCATGACCATTCCCAATTAACAAAATCTGCACTGATATCTCTTATGTCTGCTGGTAAGTCAAGACCAG
>NZ_SULK01000037.1:7031-9890 GCF_007115085.1 Clostridium sp. HBUAS56017
GAAAATAAGGACTATGAACCTATGTCATAATCCTTATTCTAAATACTTTTTGTTAAGCTATTAAACAATTTGTTTATTTAATGGGTTATTTATTGTGCTCTTTAAACTTTTTAAGCTCATTGCACCATATATCTACTAATTCTCTAAGCTCTGTAGTTTCAATTTCACACCAGTTACCCATTCCGTCTTCAGCTAAATTATCGTATATTTGTGTTTTATCTTTATGAATTTCTACACCACATACATTTCCGTTTAATTCTTCATATCCAGATTCTCCACTCAACACTTTATCTATTGCTTCAAAAACATATTGCGGATCTGATCCTTGTATATCTGACATTAAAAATGTTGCTACTAATTGTATTTTTTCTTCCACAATTATGATTAAATCCTTATCTCCATCGCTATAGCTTAGCTCATCAAATCTAAAATTATACTTCATTTTTTCCTCCGCTTAATATATTGGGAACGCTGATATTACCTTTCCTGTTTTGCTATCAATATACATTTCAACTTTTATTCCTTGTGAAGTTTTTCCTCTAAACGTATTTCTACTACCTTGAACAAATCCTTTATTACTGTAAGCCTCATTTATACCATCTACTATATCTTGAGCACTCCAACTTTTAGGAAAGAACGATGACTTACCTCCATTCCCCATTTTAGGCACACCATTAACTTCAACCTTCCCAGTGTATATTCCAAATTCATTAGGTAATGATTCTGTTCCTTGAATTATATTTCCTTTAGCTGTTGGCATTCCTTCATAATGAAAGCCTACAGCCTTACCTCTAGCAATTCACCTTCTAAAATATGTTCCAAAGCTCCATTCTTAAAGTTCTCTGTATTATTTAACTTTGAAATATCATATACAGCTTCAGCCGCCTCTTCAGTAGCTCCACCTCTAAGTTTACCAATTATATTCCCAAAACCACTTCCAATTACCTTTTTCCCATACCCAAACTTTGTAATTATAGGAAAGAGCCCTGCTGTTATAAATGGCTGAGTGAATTCTCCACCCATAAATTCTGATCCAATTCTGGCTGTTTCCTCATCACAACCTGCAGACTTAAAAATTATATACTGATCATTAATCATAGATCCACCAGTGCGTATCCAAAATGCATCAAAAAAATATTTCATTTTTTCAAAAAAGTCAGTACTATCATCTCTAATCCAATAACCATCTTCATCAAAGTCACTCATTTCATGAACTAAAGCTTTTTCTCTTATCTTATCTAAATCATCAAAGCTTCCCAACTCTTCTGCGGCTTTTCTTAACTGAAATTCTTTCAATACTTCATAATTTTTCTCAAAATCTAAGTTCCCTAATCTGTTACTTTTACAATAATTATTATATCCGCTATTTATAGCTAGTTCTAGTGTTGAATCCGCAGATTTTAGATACTAAAAAATAATGAACCAGCCTACTTAATTTCATCTGATTCATTTAATCTTTTCAATGCAATTATACATACAGTTTTTTAATTTATTTCTTTAGAAAGTATTCATTTCTATTATCGTGCTAATTATCTCAGCAGCTTACATAACTTTACATAGAAATTAAACCATGTTATTCAGTAAGTTACTAAAAATATTTCTATCCTTTTAGCTTAATATCAGATATAAGTTGCTCGATACTATCTGATATGACTTCATATCTTCCAGTCTCAAAATCTTCTAGTTTCACAATACCAGTATTGTTATCAACAACTACCAAGAAACTATTTCTACCTTCTACTCCTAGTGGTATGTTATCTAACTTTCCTTCATGAACCTCTTTGTAACCCATTAATTGAGCAACAAAGTTATTTAATTCAATTCCTGGTAACACTGGCTCAAGTATTATGTTATATGACTTATAAAAACCTGATAATTCTGCAAACCAATAGGAGTTAAAGTAATCTTTTATAGACTTATGGAAAGTAACTCCTACTACTTGCTCTATATCTCGAAAATCATGAATCGCATTTTTTTCAACAGGTTTCCAGCATATATATTCATCTTGGTCAACTTCACCTTCATATATACTCGGTTTAACCGCATCATTCCATGGCACTTTAGGATATGAATTATTAAATCCTTGCCATGCTTCTATAAGTTGGTCAAAATATTTTTTCATTTCTTCCTTCACAATATTCACCTCGTTTCTATATTATCATTTATCAAGAAATTTTTGAAGCATTTCTGCATAAGGACTATCGCTACCCCATATTCCTAAATTTTTCTCTGCATTATGTACTCCACCAAACCCTGGGTGAAGAGGTTTTGGTATTCCAACTGCTTGTCCCCCTCCACCGATATGATGGTGAAGCAATTGAGTGCCACGAAGCCCCTGTACATCATATTGCTCGAAATAATCTCTAAAAGTAGCATCGTTAACTGGAGTACTTAATGTTGGATGCTTACCTTCAACAATACTTCTATTTAATGAACTAAATGCATCAGGGTGTCTTTCTAGCATCTCATTCCAATAATAATTAGAATCTCTTAACCATCCCTCAGCATTTGCTGTCGAACTTCCTTTTCCAACATATGGCATATCAACAACCAACCTTGGGTCTGCTTCATATCTTCCTAGTACACTTGTATCTTCAAGTTTTCTATACGCTCGTATATCTACTTCATTAAGTGTATTAGCTTTACTTACTCCCTCTACAATATCCTCAAATTCGTCACCATGCTTTACTAATGTTCCAACTTCATCAGTATATTTCAAAGACCCTATAACTGGGAAAAATGCCATCGCATCTAGAAATGTTTGTCCTGCATGGCCCCATGACCATTCCCAATTAACAAAATCTGCACTGATATCTCTTATGTCTGCTGGTAAGTCAAGACCAGCTAAACCAAGTCCAA
>NZ_SULK01000037.1:10000-10287 GCF_007115085.1 Clostridium sp. HBUAS56017
GTGTTACATCATCTGTATAATTTTCTAGTACAACCTAATCAAAAGTTTAACTAATTGATCAAGCATTATTTATAGAAAATCAAATTCAAAGTTTGAATGAAGAAATTGAATTTTATTATAGTCAATCTAGCTTAGTAGCGTCAACTTATGCCGTTAGAGAGGTAGCTCACATAAGCTCACACATATTGTTTTTGCTATTAGGAGCGACAATAAGGACTATGAACCTATGTCATAATCCTTATCTAAATACTTTTTGTTAAGCTATTAAAAATTTAATGTATTTAATG
>NZ_SULK01000037.1:10355-17420 GCF_007115085.1 Clostridium sp. HBUAS56017
ACTTATTAGTTGTGCTCTTTGAACTTTTTAAGCTCATTACACCATATATCTACTAATTCTCTTAACTCTGTAGTTTCAATTTCACACCAGTTACCCATTCCGTCTTCAGCTAAATTATCATATATTTGTGTTTTATCCTTATGAATTTCCACACCACATACATTACCATTTAATTCTTCATATTCACTTTTACCACTTAGAACATTATCCAATCCTTCGATAACATAATCCTGAAAAGCTTGTACATCACTTTCTAAAAATGTTGATATTATCTCTTTAGATTTATCCTCAAATTCAATTAATAACTCCTTTTGTCCATCCACCAGTTCCAATTCTCTTAATTTATAACTATACATTTTTTCAACCTCGCTCTATTAAAATTTAGGATACGCAGATATAATTTTTCCACTTGCATCAATAAACATTTCAATTTTCATTCCTGTTGATAACGTACCAATAAAAGTATTCCCTCTAACAAACGTTTTATTTATATATGCCTCATTTATACCATCTATAATATCTTGAGCACTCCAACTTTTAGGAAAGAACGATGACTTACCTCCATTCCCCATTTTAGGCACACCATTAACTTCAACCTTCCCAGTATATACTCCAAATTCATTAGGTAATGATTCTGTTCCTTGAATTATATTTCCTTTAGCTGTTGGCATTCCTTCATAATGAAAGCCTACAGCCTTACCTCTAGCATTTAATTCACCTTCTAAAATATGTTCCAAAGCTCCATTCTTAAAATTCTCTATATTATTTAGCTTTGAAATATCATCTACAACTACAGCCGCCCCCTCAGAAGCTCCACCTCTAAGTTTACCAATTATATTCCCAAAACCACTTCCGACTGGCCTACCTTTATACCCAAGCTTTGTAAGTACAGGGAAAAGTCCTGCTGCTATAAATGGCTGAGTGAATTCTCCCACCATAAATTCTGATCCAATTCTAGCTGTTTCCTCATCACAACCTCCAGCCTTAAAAATCATATACTGATCATTCATCATAGATCCACCAGTGCGTATCCAAAATGCATCAAAAAAATATTTCATTTTTTCAAAAAAGCTAGTACTGTCATCTCTAATCCAATATCTATCTTCATCAAAGTCACTCATTTCATCAACTAAAGCTTTTTCTCTTATCTTATCTATATCATCAAAATTTCCTAACTCTTCTGCGGCTTTTCTTAACTGACTTTCTTTCAATACTTCATAATTTTTCTCAAAATCTAAGTTTCCTATTTTGTTGTTTTTACAATAATTATTATATCCGCTATTTATAGCTAGTTCTAGTGTTGAATCCGCAGCTTTAATTTTTTCTTTATAATCTTTCAATTTTGAACTTAATGCTTCTACTTTTCTTTTATCTGTTTCTAAAGATCTTTTTACACTTTGAAGTTTTGACAATTGATTAGAAACTGATCCCTTATACTTGATTCCTAAATTAATTAAGCTGTTTGTTGTACCATTTATTGCTATTATTTCACTTGTTAATTCTTCAGATGTTGATTTCAACTTTTTTATTGCAGAATCAACTTCATTATAACTTATTCCTATCTTCCCCATTATATTAAATCCTCTATCACTTTACAATATTCCTGTTAAACTTCTACTTGCATCATTTAATTTAGAAGATTCTATTTCAACTTTGCTTAATAAATCTCTTAAAAACTCAATATCTTTAATATGTTGCTTAAATCCAAATTCCCAATCTGCATAAATGCAACTCACAAACTTCTCTTTAGCTTCTCCTTGGAATCCTCTTTCATCTAAATATCGTATTGTATTTATCAGATCATTTAGAATTCTACGTAAATCATTAGAACCATTCTTATAAATTATTTTAGCCTCTCGCATTTTATCATTATTCATTATTACATCCATTTGTTTCCCCCACCTTTATCTTATGTAATATATATTATTTCTTATTTTTTTGTTCAACCTCTCTAGCTAAATTATCTAATCCACTTTTTATTGAACTATGACTGTTTTTGATGGAATTATTTATATTATTAATTCCTGATTGCAATGATACATTGTCTTTTATATATAAACCGCTAGAAATCAAATTTCTAAACTCACTTTTGTACCCTTCTATCCTACTTATACTCTGAGATACCTTATTTAAATTTCTTTTAGCATCCTCTATAACTGCTTTTTCATTTCCAAAACCTAATCCTATCAAAATTACTAACTCTCCTTATTTCATCTACTGTACAGGATATTACATTTCCATTGAAAAGTAGTTTATAAAATACTATTTATTTTTCTAAACAAAATTCCTATTATCCTGATTATTATTATGCTCTATTGCCTTTCCAAACATAGTACTTAATTCATTATCCCTCTCTACAAAATTCCTTTTAATCTCCTTAAGTCTATCTTGTAGAAACTTTAATTCATCAATATATTTTTCAAAATTGCCATCTAACTTCGTAAATTTTTCTACAAAAGCATCATAACTTTTACCTTTCCAATCTTCGCCTAAAGAATTATTACAATTCTTTAACTTTTCACTAACATTTTTAATATCATTTACTATACTACCCATCTTTCTTTCAACAGCATCCACTACCATTATGTTCAATTCTACCTTTTTCCCCACCTATTTACCTCCTGTTCCTTTTTTACCTATTATATCATAAATTTAATTATTTTGAATTTTTCACAATGAAAAAACCTTTAATAGATACTCATTTTTGTATCTACTAAAGGTTTAGTTTAATCTATCTTAAATAAAATCACCATTATCGTAAATTTCTTTTGCTAATGGGAATGGCTCAAGGGCTCTTTCTAAAATTCCTTGAACATAACCTATAAGTACTCCGTAATTAACAATAGGAATCTCATGTTTAACTGCACTTTCTATCCTTGAAAGCATAGCCATTCTATTAAGCATACATCCTCCACAGTGAATAATAAGCTTATATTTCTTTACATCCTCAGTAAATGTGTTTCCTGAAGAGTATTCAAAGTTTATCTGTTTTCCAGTCATTTGACGTACCCATCTTGGAATTTTTACTGATCCAATATCATCACATTGTCTGTGATGGGTGCATCCTTCTGAAATCAGTACATTATCTCCATCTTCTAAGGATTCTAATACCTTAACTCCTTTTACAAGTTCAATAAGATCTCCCTTATATCTCGCTTGTAATATTGAAAATGATGTAAGCATTATATCTTTAGGGGTATCTGCTGATGCCTTTAAAAACACCTGCGAGTCAGTTATAACAAGCTTAGGCTTTTTCTTTAAATTTTCAAGTGTCTCTCTAAGCTCATGTTCCTTAGTTACAACAGCTATAGCATCACTTTCTATTATATCTCTTATAGTTTGTTGCTGTGGCAAGATAAGCCTTCCTTTAGGAGCTGCCTTATCTATAGGTGTAACAAGAACAACTATGTCACCTGGACTTAAAAGATCTCCAACTAGCTTAAATTTATCTTCATCATCTGGCAGTAGTTCTATAATTTTTCCCTTAAGATTATCTATTCCACTTTTATTAAGAGCAGAAACTGAAACAACAGGGCTGCCAATTTCTTTTTCTATATCAGCTATTTCTTCTTTTGTCATACTCTTTTCATCTGCCTTATTAAAAATGCAAACTATAGGTATTTTCTTTTCTTTTATTTTGCTTATTATATCTTTATCATTATCAGTAATTCCAATAGTACTGTCTATTACCATTAAAGCAACATTTGTCTTTGTTAAAACTTCAAGACTTTTCTTTTTTCTTGATTCCCCTAGTTCGCTTTCATCGTCAAGACCTGCTGTATCTATAATCATACATGGTCCTATAGGTAAGATTTCTATAGCTTTGTAAACAGGATCAGTTGTTGTCCCTTTTACATCAGAAACAATAGAAATCTCTTGATTTGTAAGGGCATTTATAATACTTGATTTACCTGCATTAGTCTTTCCAAATAAAGCAATATGTACTCTTTCTCCAGAGGGTGTTGTATTTAAACTCATGTAATTACTCCTTTTGAATTATTTTAATATCTATATTTTCTATTATAATATAAAATATAGATATTATAAAACATTTAAGGAGTGTTCATTTTGGATTATAGATTAGAACAAGATTTATTAGGTGATAAAAATATAAAAGTTTCATCATATAGCGGAATAAATACAGCAAGAGCACTAGAAAATTTTGATTTAGGTGGCAAGACTGTAAATTTGCATCTTATTAAAGAAATTGCCCTTATAAAAAAAGCTGCTGCTATGACAAATAAAAAATTAAAATTTCTTCAAGAAGATAAAGCTGATGCAATAATAAAGGCAAGTGAAGAAGTTATAGATGGAAAATTTGATAATGAATTTAAAGTAAGTGCATTTCAAGGTGGAGCTGGTACATCTACAAATATGAACGTAAATGAAGTTATAGCTAATAGGGCAATTGAACTTTTAGGTGGAGCTAAAGGTGAATATGACTTAGTTCACCCTCTTAACCATGTTAATATGTCACAATCAACTAACGATGTTTACCCTTCTGCCCTTAGAATTGCTGCAATTAGACTTATAAGAAAGCTTAGCACTTCCTTATCTTCCTTGCAGGAAGCTCTACAAATTAAAGAAAATGACTTTGCAGATATAATTAAGCTAGGTAGAACTCAGCTTATGGATGCTTTACCTATGACAGCTGGTCAAGGGTTTGGTGCATATGCAAAAGCCATTGAAAGGGATAGATGGAGAATATATAAAGTTGAAGAAAGATTGAGGCAGATTAATCTTGGAGGTACTGCAATAGGTACTGGTCTTAATGCTACAAACAGGTATGTATTTATGATGACAGATATCATTCAAGATCTCACAGGTCTTGGAATCGCAAGATCCGACTACCCTATGGATATTACGCAAAACTGTGATATTTTTGTAGAAACTTCTGGATTATTAAAATCTTGTAGTGTAAATCTTCTTAAGATTTCAAATGATTTAAGGCTACTTAATTCTGGTCCTCGCGGTGGATTTGGAGAGATAATACTACCTAAGATGCAAGCTGGATCAACCATTATGCCTGGTAAAGTTAATCCTGTTATTCCTGAAATGGTTGCACAGGTTAGCTTAAGGGTAATTTCTAATGATACTGCTATAACTATGGCAAGCTCCATGGGACAATTAGAATTAAATGCATTTGTCCCACTTATAGCAGAATGTTTATTAGAATCTTTAGAACTTCTTGATAGAAGTGTAGTGCTTTTTAAAGAAAAATGCATAGATGATCTCTTAATGGATAAAGATAGATGTTTAGAAAACTTGGAAAACTCCTTAGTTTCTGCAACTGCTCTTGTTCCTTATATAGGATATGATAAGGCTAGCCTAGTATCCAAAAAGGCTTTATCTAGTGGAAAGACTATAAGAGAAATTTTATTAGAAGAACAGATATTACCTATTGAAACTATAGATAAAATATTATCTCCTAATGAATTAATTAGGACTCATATATCTGGAAAATAAATTAAAGACTTTTATATAAAAAAACAGGCAGTATTTAGACTGCCTGTTTCCTTATAAATTATATGACTATTATGCTTTTTATTAACCATTAGAATCTATAATTTCTTTTAGTGTTATATTTTCATTTTTAAAGCGAGCATTAGGATTTTTCTCTTTTTTAAGTTTAATAGCTTTCTGAGGGCATAAATTTACGCAAGAAAGGCAAAATTCACAATTGGTACCATATATAGGCTTGTTCCCATTAGATTCTTTACTTAATGAAAGATTATTCCTAGGACATACCTTACTACAAGTTCCACATCCATTACATTTATCATTAATAAAAAAGTTTTTTGGAGATTGAAGGTTTGGCATTAACTTTCTTCCATTCTCAACACAACTATTCAAAATACTATCTAGTAATGAGCCTTTTCTAATAAAATTCTTCTTTTTAGAAACATCCTTTAATAAGTGACTTAAGTTTTCTTCTATATTTTTAGGTTTTTGCTTCTGTTCTTCTACATCAAAAAATGGCAAGTAATTATCAACCATAAGCAAGCTATTGGCATAGTGTATTGTTATATTGTTCTTCTTTGCATATTCAACAAACCACGCTGGTCCATTACCTACCATGTTACCATATGTTAAAATAGCAAAAATATATGAACTTTTCAGCGTTACTTTTTCAATAAATTCACGAACTATTTTAGGTGCAGTAAGTGCATAAGTAGGAAATATAATACCTATTTTATCATCTTCAAAGGTAAGTTCATTATTCTTTAACATCTTTGGAATTGAGTATAATTCTCCTTCAAATCTTTTTGCAACATATAAACTGTTTCCTGTACCGGTAAAATAAAATATCTTCATATTAACCTCCATAATGATTCTGGAAATTTTTGTTTCAAACTTATTATATACTTTAGAAAAAATTAATTCTACATTTATATTACAAAAAAGATAGGACTTGACAAAATTATCTATTAGAATGATAATTCATTTAGTAAACGTTTTAGTGGGAAACTATCAATGGGGGAATATAAATGGATGATAATGAAAAAACTGCTCTTGCAAAGGATATTGCAAAGAAATACATACTTTTAAGAAAAACTGTTATGCAAGCACCCCAGTCAGAGCATATAAAACCAAATGAATTTACGCTGTTAATGGTAATAATTGAACGTATAACTCCAGAAGTTAGAGGTGTTAAAGTCTCTGAATTAAGTACAATTTTAAACATAACTCCAGCTGCTGTTACTCATATGATTAACTCCTTAGAAAAAAAGAAATGCCTAGAAAGATTATCAGATAATAAAGATAGAAGAATAGTTCTTGTTAAACCAACTCCAGCTGGAAAAAAGGCTATCGAATCTATGAAGAATAAGTTTTTTAATAACCTTAAGGAATTAATTGATTTTATTGGAGAAAAGGATAGTCAAGAATTAATTAGAATTCTAAGTTTAATAAGTGATTTTCGTGACTTAAAAAAAGATAAAAATAGTTAGATAAATTCTTAGCCTTAAAAATAAAATTAATCGAGAATGTAGATAGATTTGTGTAAAACAAATCTACTACATTCTTTTTTTGTATTGTTTGATGGTAGATTTGGAATAATATACT
>NZ_SULK01000038.1:0-1166 GCF_007115085.1 Clostridium sp. HBUAS56017
TGGTCTACGTGACCAATTGTTCCAATATTTACGTGTGGTTTACTTCTTTCGAATTTTTCCTTTGCCATTGTAAAATTCCTCCTTCATAGCAATCGATATAGAATCTTTTCGAGAATATTATAACTTAAAAAGATTCCAATATCTAGCTTAATCATTCAACTTTAATATTTCACTTATATCAATTAATTACCCAAATAACAGGTACTTAACCATATCAACCAATAGTTGCAGACTTCAAACTACTTCTTTCTTTCTCCAACTATCTTTTCTTGTACGCTCTTTGGCACTTCTTCATAATGATCAAATACCATTGAGTAGTTACCTCTACCTTGAGATCTTGATCTTAAAGTAGTTGCATATCCAAACATTTCTGATAATGGAACGAATGCTCTAATGATTTGTGCACCATTAACAGCTTCCATACCTTCCATTCTACCTCTTCTTGAATTGATATCACCGATAACATCACCCATGTATTCTTCTGGTACAGTAACTTCAACCTTCATCATTGGTTCAAGTAATACTGGATCAGCTTTAGACATAGCATTCTTAAATGCCATAGATCCAGCGATCTTAAATGCCATTTCAGATGAGTCAACTTCATGGTATGAACCATGCACTAACTTAACTTTAAAGTTAATAACATTATATCCTGCTATTATACCGCTTAAAGCAGCTTCTTGTATACCTGCATCGATTGCTGGGATATATTCCTTAGGAATAGCTCCTCCAACAACAGCATTTTCAAATACATACTCACCATCAGTTGGTTCCATTTCAATAACAGCGTGACCATATTGTCCTTTACCACCTGATTGTTTAGCATACTTAGCTTCTGCCTTAACAGGTTTTCTGATTGTTTCTTTGTAAGCAACTTGTGGAGCACCAACGTTACATTCAACCTTAAATTCTCTTTGTAATCTATCAACAATAATCTCTAAGTGAAGTTCTCCCATACCAGCGATAATTGTTTGACCAGTTTCTTGATCAGTCCATGTCTTGAAAGTTGGATCTTCTTCAGCAAGTTTAGCTAATGCTAATCCCATCTTTTCTTGACCAGCTTTTGTCTTAGGCTCGATAGCTACATTTATAACTGTGTCTGGGAATTCCATTGATTCAAGAATAATTGGCTTATCCTCAGTACATAAAGTATCTCCAGTTGTAGT